>NZ_JBDGQQ010000158.1:0-24302 GCF_042218895.1 Salinibacter sp.
CCCCCGGCTCCGACGCCGCCGACCGTCACCTCACCGTGCTCCGCCAACTCGTCGATCAAGCCCGTACCTACCGGCTCCACGCGGGCCGCGACGTGCTGGAGGACCCGCACGCCACACATGCGCTACTGGCTCCATTGCTGGCGGACGCGCCGGCGCCTGAAGCATGAGACAGACGAGGCGCGCCCGGTTGGCTATTCGTTTGTTTCGCGGCGGTCAGCGTGCGGATTTGGGCCGTGGGCACGTCTTACTCAAAACATTGTGGCGTGCCTGAGACGCCCAGCGAACGTGGGCAACAGAATGCTGAAAACGAGCATGTACAGAAGCATGTACAGAAGAATGCGGAAATAGCAGCGGTCTGCAAAGGGCAGCCCCCAACAGCAGAGGGCTCCCGCTGTTGCAGCAGGAGCCCTCCTGCGCGGCACCAGGACGGCCTGAACCGGCCAAACGCTGGACCGGACCGGCAGAACCACTGGACCAGGAGAAATCCGGGCGAAAGCCCCCCTGCCTCCTCCCAGACCCGACCCGACGCCATCAGCCAGTGCTAACTCATGTTGCTGAACGTGCCCGCAGTGCCGTCGACCAGGCCCGTCTCCCGGCGCAGCTCCGGCTTGACAAACGGCTTCCGCTCCTCCTGCTTCCCGTCGCTCGACAGGGAGGCCGGCTCAGCGGTTGACGATGAACGGTCGGTGGCGTTGCTTCTAGAATCGTAACTCATGGAATCGAAGGGATTGAGTTCACTGAGGTGTGGAGGCCCGGACGGCCCCGCGCCCCCGTCGGCGAGGACGCGGGACGCGCCGGGCGGTTAGAAAAAACCGGCCTTGGGCTACTAGCGGACGATCGTCACCCGCCGGGTCTTCGACTGGCCATCGGCCCGCATGCGTAGCAGATACACGCCGCTGGCCAGGGCCTGCCCGTCGTCGGACTGGCCGCTCCAGGAGACCCTGTGGGTGCCGGCCCGCCGGGACCCATCCACGAGCGTGGCAACCTTCCGGCCCATCATGTCGTAGACCGACACCGTCACGCGGGTCTGCTCCGGCAGCGCGAACTTGACGGTCGTCTGCCCACTGAACGGATTCGGGGCGCTTCCCGCCAGGGTCGGCTGAGCGGCGCCGGACAGCAACTCGAAGCGCGGATCGACTTCGTTCATCTTTCGTCCCGCGTCACAGTTGTCGAAGATCTTCACGAAGTAGGTCGCCGTGCTCTTGGTGGCGTCGAGCGTGAAGTCGACCGACGTGGGCCGACTGCCTGAACCGGTCCACTCCCAGGTGTTTCCGCTGCGGGTGAAGCCGCTGAGGGTGGGACCGGAGCTGGGGCCGACCTTGTCGACCTCAAAGCCGTCGAGCGTCGTGAAGGTAAACTCGTCGATGCCGTCGCTGTCCTGAATGGTGTTGGATACCCCATCCCTGCCGGCAGTAACCTGGTCCTCCCCGCTTAACGCCAATGTAGGCGTATCGCATTCTGGATCGACCTCACAAAACCTGATATTCGAGACGGCCGTGAGGTCTGGGTCTGGGTCGTTGAAAGATCCGCCGCTCGCACTATTGGAAAACTCCCCATTCCCGGCGGATGGATTGTAGTTAGCGTCGGCCGTGACATCCGCTCCCCCGCCGATTTTTACCTGGACTCGGTCTATCGTGCCGCTCGCTCTGCTCCAGTCTCCCCCAATGATCTCGCCGCCGTCTTTCGTTTGAAAGTTGTCGATCGTGATTCCGTCCTTTGTGAATGAGGAGCCATCTACATTTTCAGTCTCGATCTTGGTGACGGATTCACCTACGTCACAACGGTTACCTACGTCGTCGGGCTGCGCCTGTAACGGATGAATCGTTAAACTGAACAAGACCAGCGTTCCAATGCAGTATTTATACAATGTGTCCATGACCAGCGGAGTACGTCCTATGAGATGATGAGGAGTTCGTGCACACAGACCCACTTCACAGGAATCAGACTCGGGGAACTGTGCATCGTAGGGATGCCATGAAAGTACATATGCAAACTGTAACGTGGGGGAAGGTCGTACGCGTGAGTCTCTGTGGTACACGAGACGATGCTCCAGGATGAACGGATCTACTCTTTCGGATGGCAGGAGTGCACACATTTCCGGTCCGGCCGGTGAGGCGCACACGGATCTGCGGAATGATGGCGTAGCTCCTGGCCCGCAAAGCGATCCGGCTCCCATCGACTGAAGAGTCGGTAGTCCATATTTTAAATGCGGTTGGCATGTGGGCGCATTCTTGCATGGCGTCTGTCTTACATGGCGTCTGTCGGCGAATAGCCCAGAATGTGCGAATAGCTAAGATTGTAGTTCTGATAATTCGGTTGGGAAAATGCAACCCACATATTTTACGATCCCAATATTTTTGTTCACGGCAATTCGTCGCGTCCAGCAGGGACGGCGCAGGGGGTACCTTTCCGGATCGGAGCGATTTCTTGCAGGCCGCTGGCGAACACCATCGTGCGTGGCTGTCCTTACCAGCACGTCGGCGGCCTCTTTTTTTCGCCTTGTTCTCGCCCCTACCGTTTTTCGTTGGGGCAAGGGTTCTCCTCCATCAGCCCTGCCCTCGGAGGCGTCTCCCTACTCCGAGGGCTCGTTCTCCAGCAATTCAGCATACAGGTGAAGGGGCCATGAGGGGAATTTCATAAATGCGTTATTCCGCGCGGTGGCGTTCCATGGGGCCGATGGGCCAAACAACCCCCTCTTCCTGGGCGTCTCTATAACTGTTAGTTGAGTGAATGCCCATCTCTCATTGTCAATTGTTTTTCGCTCACAGCCACACCCCACCTCTTTGCTCAATCCGGTCCGCGCCGTCATCGAGAGCATCGGTCGCTCGCTTGCGCGCTTCAACCTCATTGGCGGTTCGCAGGCGCGCCGTATCTCCGACCTGGCATGGCCCCGCATCGTCACGGGCCTTGCGCGGATGTCGAAGGCGACGGCGGACGTGGCCATGGTGGGGATCGCCCTGGGGCCGGCCGCCATCGCGGGCGTGGGCTACGGCGTCCCCTTCTGGACCATGACGTTCATGCTCGGCGGGGGAATTGCCGGGGGCACCATCAGTCTCGTGTCGCAGCGCTACGGGGCTGGCCGCCACGACGACATCGACAAGGCCGTGAAGGTGAGCATCGGAGGCGCTCTGCTCGTCACCCTCCCCCTGGTCGCGCTCTTCTGGACCATGCCCGAGCCGCTCATCCGGCTCATCGGGACGGGCGAGGAGGCCATCGGATACGGCACACGCTACCTCCCAGTTGCCAGCCTAGCCATGCCGTTTGCGGCCCTCAACCTGATCGGAAGCCGCACCCTCATTGGCGCCGACGACGCCTGGACCCCGATGATCGTCCGGGCCGGCGGTGCGGCGGTGAACATTGGCCTGAACGCCGTCCTCATCTTTGCCCTCGATCTGGGCGTTGTGGGCGCGGCGCTGGGAACGGTCATCGGCAGTGTGGTGGGGGTGCTTCTCCTCGGGTGGGGGTTGACGACCGGTAGTCTGCCGGTGGTGGGCGCCTTGCCTGTACAGATCGACTGGTCGGCCCCGTACTGGGATGGGTCCGACGCCCGGCACCTGCTCCGGATCGCGACGCCCCTTGCCCTGCGCAAGGTGGCGCAGAATGGGGGACAGTTCCCGCTGCTGGCCATCGTCGGGCTGTTCGGGCCGGGCGTCGTGGCGGCGTTCGTCATTGCCTTGCGGGTGCGGGCCCTCATGAACACGCCGGGGTGGGGCTTCGGCCTCGCCTCCAGCAGCCTCGTCGGTCAGTCGCTCGGGGCCGGGCAGGAGCCGGAGGCCGCCGAATACGCGCAGGATACCTTCCGCTTTACCCTGGCCGTCTACGCCCTGATGGGGACCGTGGTGTTCGCGCTCGCCGATCCCCTGAGCCTCTTGTTTGTGGGCGATGAGGCCGTTCGCCCGACCACCGTCGCACTCATTCGAGCCGCCTGCGTGAGCGTGGTGTTCTGGGGCGTCATGAATGGGGCCATGGGGCCGCTCCGGGCGACGGGCGACACGACGTGGCCCTTCTACGGACAGATGCTCGGCCTCTTCGTGTTTGCCCTTCCGGCGGCCTACCTAGGGGCCGTTACCCCGGTGGGCCTCTGGGGCCTGTACGGCGCGCTTCTGCTGGAGACTGCCGTTCCCGCCGCGGTCATCTACTATCGCTATCAGACCGACAAGTGGCGACTCATTGGTCGGGCGTACCGGGGGGCGGCGGTGGGCAGCAGCGCGTAGGTCCCTGCGCCCGAATCGCAGACCGGGAGCCCCCAGTAGACGGGCGAGCCCCGCGCACTACCGCGACCCGGTGGAACTGTGCGGCTGCCTGCGCATGCGCTGACATCACCCTCCCGCTCCTGCTCCCTGACGCTCCCAACCGCTCCGCTCTCCCGAACAGCCAGCCCGCTCACGGTGTCCCGCTTCTCCGAGTCCCAGATCTGGCTCATGGCCGTCGGGATCATCGCACTCGACCTCACGGTCTTCATGGTTCCCATCGTCCCGGCATTCGCGGCCTACATTCTCGTCGTCCGTCCCTCCTGGTTCAAAGACTTTATCGACGACGTGTACGAGGGCTCGTAGCCGTCCTCCACGGGGCGAGCACATCCCGACCCGTTCGAGTTGTGCGCCGCAGTTTCCGCGCCCACGATGCCTCCGAAGCGCCCCTCGTTTTCGACTACGTGGCCAGTCCTCGAGGGCGTGGCTGCGTACCTCTTCCTGATTGTCGTGGTCTGGAGTGCCCCAACCGCCCCGACGGTCGGGACGCTGGGTGGGATCGGGCTGGGGGCCGCTCTCCTCATGCCGGGCGCCCTCGGCTGGATTCTGCTGCCTATGGTTTAGGACGAGGGAGCCCCCCTCCCCAGCCGTCTCGGCGCCTCGCTGGGACACAGCGGCGCCTGAACGTGAAAGGGGTTCCCGCATTGAAATCGTGCTCGTGTGGTCGTCCAATCCTCAACCTTTCCCCCGGCTGCATGTCTGCCCCCAATCCGGGTACACTGCTGAACCAGTTGGTTGACACCCACTGGACCACGGCCGCTCGTCACGCCTGGCGGGAATACAACCAACGGGGCCGCGGAGCCATCGTCTTCACCGTGCAGCCCTCGGCCGACGAGTCGGAGCGGATGCCCCTGAAGTACCTCACCTTCAACGACGAGTCGGCGGCCCAGCAGGGGTCTTTCGCCAAGCTCCACGAGCTCGTTCGGGCGTACGACCCTGAGCGGCAGGTTGTCGCTGTCGCCCTGCTGCCCGACGACCGGACGGTGTTCGAAGTGTACGAGCAAGATCCACTTCCGCCGGAGGCGTGAGCCACTCCTTCGGTGGGGCCGAACGGAACGTTTTCTGCGTCCGGCCCTCGAGGAAGGCGGGCAGGGCCGTAGGAAGCTTTCACGTTCCCCGGCTCGTTTGCCCTCCGCGCGAAAATTCCCGCGCCGATACACGTGCCCGTCAGGAACGGGGCCCGGCGGCTGGGTGGCCCCGTGCCGTCGCTACGCTGCCGACGAGGAGGCCGGGACTGCGGTCTGGATGGCCGCCGCCAGCTCTTCGTCGCCCTCCTGCCAGCCTCCATCCTGGTAGTACTCCAGAAGCTCGGCAATCACCTCCGTCTTCTCATCGTACTCCTCATCGAGGGCCTCGTACCTCCGGGCGGCTCCCTGCGGACGGGGGCCCCACGTGAAGAGTTCGTCGCCCTCCTCGGTAAAGGCGACGAGCTTCGGGATGCTCCGGCTCCCGTCGGTCAGGTACTGATCCATGATGTCGAGGTTGTCGTCCCGGAGGAGGATCCGGAGCGTCACGTTCTCGCCCCGCGACGCCGCCTCCGCGATGATCGGGAGTAGGAAGGCCGAGTCCCCGCACCACGGCTCGGTGAGGACCATCCACAGCTGGGGCTCAGAGATCGACGCCACGGCGGCCTGGAGGGCGTCGGACGGCTCGTACGACGCGTGGACGCTCGCCTGTCGGTCCCAGTTGTAGTTCAGGTAGTGCTGCATCCGGCGCTCCGACGGGTCCGGATCGCTCAGATCCTCCTCCTTCTGGGCTCTCCAGTGGTCTCGGTACTCTTCGTAGCTGAGTCCGTCGTGGGGACGCCGGTCGTCGAAGAACTCGGGCATCGCGTGAGATGGGAACTGGTGCAAGAAGAACAGATGGGGTCGTTCTGCGGGGGTCCGTGTGGACGAATGCCGGATTGGATGGTACCAAGAACGGCCTCCTTTGGTCGTTCTCGTCCCCATGCGATACAGTGAACCGTGGATTTTCACGGGCCATCCACACCGCTCGCGTGCCACCGTCAGCGCAATTCCGGCTGTGGTGCACCTCCTCCGTCTCGCAGGATTCCCGAAAACGTTGCGCCCCGTGCTCCGTACGGAGCCCGTAGCAGTTGTCTCTTCGTGCGTTTGCCCCCATGCGCCGGATCCTGTTCGTATTCCTCGACGGAGTGGGACTAGGCCCTCCAGGCCCGGAAAATCCCCTGTCCAGCCACGACACTCCCGCCCTCCGGCGGCTGAGTGGCGGTCCCCAATGGACTCGGACACTTCCCGAAACAACCGCGTCCCGGCATCTCATCCGACGTCTCGATGCCACCCTCGGGGTCGACGGGCTTCCACAGAGTGGAACGGGCCAGGCCACCCTCTTCACGGGCCGGAACTGTGCCGAACTCGTCGGCCGGCACTTCGGCCCCTTTCCCCACTCTGCAACCTACGACGTGCTCGACCACGCAAACCTCTTTCATCACGTTCAGTCCCTCGTCGCCGCGCCCCAGCCGGCCGCCTTCGCCAATGCCTTCCCTCCTCAGTTCTTCGAGGCTCCCCGCCGGCGATGGACCGTAACTACCCGGTGCTGTGCGGGCGCGGAGGTTCCCCTGCGGGATCTCAGCACGCTGCAGGAGGCCCGCGCCGTGCCGGCAGACCTGACCGCCGAGGCCTGGCGCGATGCCCTCCAGCTTGACGTGCCCCTCCGTACGGAGGCGGAGGCCGCGCGGGATCTTGCGGCGACGCACCGGGACCACCGGCTTACGCTCTTCGAGTATTTTTTGACGGACAAGGTGGGTCACGACCGCACAGATCTGGACGCCGCCCGCCTCCTCGACAGTCTAGGGCGGTTCTTCGACGAGCTCCTCGACCGTCTCGACCCCGCGACCGACACCCTCCTCGTTACCAGCGACCACGGCAATCTTGAGGACGGCTCGCACACCCAGCACACGCGCAACCCGGTTCCCCTCTTCGTGCATGGGTGGGCAGCCCCCTACTTCGCCGACGCGACTACCCTGACGGACGTGGCCCCGTGCATCATCGCCGCCCTCCGTGGGGCGAACGGCGAGTCCTGAGCATCCACAGTGGGGCTGTTTCTCCGTCCCCGGTCTACTCTTTCGCCCCGGCGGTCTCTGCCAGCGGGCGTTCTCCGGTCCGGATCTCCTGCACGAGGCGGTCAGCGTCGTACACGACCCGGAGGGCTTCCAGGATGCCGCGCGCGTCGACCGAGATGGCCCGGGCCGCCCGTGTCCGATACAGGTACTCGTTGGGCAGGCCCTCCGTGTTGCTGTCGAACACCACTCCTACGACCTCCAGGTCCTTGTTCAGCAGGGGCGACCCGGAGCTCCCTCCCGAGATGTCATTGGTGGACACGAGATTGAGAGGCGTGTTCAGCTCTAGCGAATCGGTGGCGTTCACCCACTGGGCCGGGAGTGACCAGGCACTTCCCCCGTGCGAGAAGTACTGGTCGTACAGGCCGTAGAAGTTGGTGAAGGGCGGGGCCAGGGTGCCGTTGTATGGATACGAACGGACCCGGCCGTCGGAGATCCGGAGCGAGCCGTTGGCGTTGGGCGGGAAGGCGGACCCGTAGATTGAGAACCGTGCACGGGACAGCCGGGCGCTCAGGGTCTGCTCCGTATTTTGGATGTCCCTCATCTGGCGGTTGATGTTCAGAAACATTGGAGCGAGCGCCTCAATCACCGGGACCGAGGGATCGTCGCTCGCAAGGTAGCCGTCGTTGAAAAGCGTCATGAAGGATGTCGAGTCCATGAGCGCACTCTTCTGTACCAGTCGATCGGCCAACTGCGTCGGCGAGCGCGACTTGAACAGGCGCTGCATTGTGGGGTGGCCCGCCCCGTAGGTCTCGCGGATCTCCTCAAACTGTGCAACGAGAAAGGCCTTTTCGAGACCCGGAGGCCAGTTGTTGATGCGCTTCGCGTCCTGGCGAATGCTCCGAAGTCGGCTGGGAGGAGCTCCCCGTTTTCGGAGGAAGTCGTGGTAGTAGCCGTGGAGGGCACGAACCAGGATCCGAGAGCCGAGATTCAGATTGGCGAACGTGACGAACGCCCCTCTCTTGTCCGCAATCACGGTCTTGGACTGCTGGAGCTGCTGAATTTCCCCAATGATCTGACCGTATTTCTGCTGGAGGGAGTCGACCGCCAGAATGGAGTCTCGAAGCGTCCGCACGGCCATTCCCCGACGTGCCCGAAGGTACGGATCATGGAGGCCGCGGAGCTGTCCCCTGAGGGACTCGATCGTGTTTTTGATAGTGAAGAAGGGATTTCGCAGGTCGTAGTGGGCCGCCGAGTCGGGATGGCTGTTGATGTAGTCCGCGATCAGCCCACGCCGTTTCCGCAACACCTCCAGTCGGTTTGGCAACTGGTGGTCTCGCTCGTATTTCAACTGCGAGACCATCCGGAGGCGGCTCGTGGAGGCCGGATGCCCCACCGCGAAGACTGCCTCTCCGGCCTGTGCCCCATCGGTGTCCCACGAAAAGTGATGCGTCGGCTGGAGGGGCTCCCCCTCAGCCGTGTATACCCTGAAGAAGGCCACGTCCAGGACGTAGCGCGGGTATGAGAAGTTGTCCGCGGCGCCCCCAAAGTACCCAAGTCGAAGCTCGGGCGCCATCACGAGGCGCACGTCCTGGTACCGGCGGTACGTGTAGGCCGAGTACTTCGCGCCCTGGTACGCGGGTTGAATGCGGACTTTCAGGGCGCTGTCCCGCTGGGCCGCGGCGGCGGTCAGCTTCTTTTCCAGGGACTCAACGCGCTGCTGGCGGGCCTGCGCTCCCGCCTGGCGCCCCTGCCGAAGGCCGTCGTACACCTTCGCCGTGACATCCTCCACTTTGACGAGCTGATCTACGTGGAGGTCCTCGGCCTCTCGCTCAGCGTCGGGGGAGGAGGCGTAAAATCCGTCCTCCAGAAGCGACTCTCCGGAGCGGCTGACGGCCGATACGTACTCCCGGGCACAGTGGTGATTGGTCATCACGAGACCGTCCGCCGACACGAACGAGGCCGAGCACTTATCTCCGAACTTAAGGGCGCCGCGCTTGGCCTTCGTTCGCCACTCCTGGTCGGGCGCAAACCCGTACGTGTTCTGGAAGTACTCCGTGGGGAAATTCCGAAACGTCCACATCCGTCCGCGATCAAAGCGCTGCGGGCGGACGGTGTCGTAGGGCGCCGGAATGGGGACGACGCTGGCGGCCTTCTCCGCCTGGGCGGTGTCTACTGTCCCCGACGTATCGCCGGAAGGCCGTTCCACGACGGGTACGGACGTAATCTCATCTCCCCCCCCGCACCCCACAATGAGAAGTCCCCATAATATCAGAGCCCCGAGAGGGACCCATCCTATGCGCATGTGCACGGTTGAAGCAAAAACTATTTAGGGTCCAACGAGGAGTTGCGGCACGCTATCGGCTCGTGCCGCCGGGGTCGGCAGCTGTCCCGAACAGTTCGCTGACCAGCGACTCGGCCCCATGTACCGTCGCGAGGGCTTGACGGATACCCCGAAGATCGACCGCGACGGTTCGCATCCGTTCCGGCAGGTAGAGGTACGTGCCTGCGACGCCCTGAACGTTCGGTCCCATGGCCACCCCCACGATCTCTAAGTATCGGTTGAGGAGCGGGGCTCCGGGGGTCGCCGCCGCGGGGTCGACGGTCGCTGTCATGTTGAGCGGCGTCGATCGGTCTAGGACGTCGGAGGACGCGCGCCAGGCCTCGGGAAGCGTCCAGGCCTCGCCGCTAAATGCCCGGGCCTGGCCAAGAAGACCAAAGAGCGTCGTGAAGGGCGGGGCCAGGGTGCCGTTATAGGGGTACCCCTGCAATCGTCCATCCGTCAACCGGGGGGCCCCGCTCACTGCGGGCAGGACGGGACGGCGCCGAGCGTCGTAACGAGCACGAGCCCATCGACGCGTCAAGCGATTCTCGGCGTGGGTGAGGGACTGGACGCTCTCTCGGAACGAGCGGTACGGGGCCGCAAACGCGTCGACGAGGGTCAACGCAGGGTCGTCTTCCGGGGGAAGCGTGGCCTTGCCCGACCGAGGGCCCGGAAGGGAATCCGTGGCCAGCGTTGACGCTTCGACCACGGAGGCTGCCCGTTCTTCCGGCGAGGCCCCTCGCAGGAGCCGGCGGACCGCGGCTGAGTCGGGCTGCAGGTGGGCGCGCAGGGCCTCAAGGTGAAACGCTAGCAGCTCAGTGTCGATGGAGGCGGGCTGGGGAGGGACGTCGGCCATGCGTCGCGCCAGGCTGTCTCGGAGAGCCCCGTCTGCCTGACGTGCTCGGTGGGCGAGCACCGCCCGGCGCAGGGTGGAGGAGACGTAGGGGCCCGATTCAAGCGGCTCGAAGGCGCGGTACGCCGACGCAAGTTCCCGCTTGGCGGATTGAATGGTAGCCAGGCTGTCCAACACGCCCTCAAACGCAGGCCCCGTCGACGGGTCTCTCCGGAGCAACCGCTGGACCCGCGCGTCGCGCTCCTGGAGCTGGGCCATAAGAGAGTCGGTTTGGAGGGCCTCAAGGCGTGCACGGGTCGCCTTCAGGGCCCGCTGCCCCCGGCGGAGATCCCTCCTCCATCGAGACGGGGACACGCTTCCGTCGTCGAGAGAGGACTGGACGGTCTGGGTCCAGGTGTCGAGCAGGGACCGACGGATCGGCAACGTTACGTCCCGCCGAAAGGCCAGCTGATCGGCGGTCTCATCCCGGTGGGTGCCCCTCGCGTAGCCGGCCGCAAAGACCGCATCCCCGGGACGGCGTCCCTGCGTCGCCGTCTCAAAGAAGTGCGTGGGGGTGAATGCCGTTCCGTCTCGGTCATACACCCGCACGAGCGCCGCGTTGAGGGCGTACCGGGGATACGTGAAGGCGGCCTCAACGCCCCCAAACGTGCTGATCGCCCGGTTCGGCAGAAAAACCAGCCGGACGTCTTCGTACCGACGATAGGTGTAGGCAGTGTATCGTGCGCCCCCCGCCGCCGACACGACTTCTACCCGGCGGTCTTCCTTCGCCTCCGATTGACGCCGCTTCTGGACCTGTCGGACGGCCTGCTGAACAGGACGGTCTTGCTGCGCGGCCTGCACCTCTGTCGTCACGTCCTCGGCGGCCACGAGCCGGTCGGCGTGCGCCTCAGGGACGGGCCGCTCTGCCCCTTGCTCCTCCGCCACGAAGGCGCTTTGCTGATCGGCCTGTAGATGCCGTCGGACACAGCGAGCCGTGGTGAGGGCCAGCCCCTGTGCCGACACGAGCGCGGCCGTGCAGTGGGGGAGTCGAAGGAGCCCTCGCCGGACGTGCGTCGCCCACGCACTGTCGGCCTTCACCTCGTAGCGCCGGTCGAATCGATCGAATGGGGGCGTAGCCACGCTCCAGAGCCGTCCGGCCGCTACCGCCTCGGCGTCCGTGGTGTCCCCGAGGGCCGCCGGTCCAAACCGGGGCGCTCCCCGGTCTTGGGCCCACAGGGCGTGCCCGACACCTCCCCCGAAGAGTAGCAGTATTGCGAAGCCAAGAGCTGTGAGAGAGGTGCTCCGGAGCGTCATAGATCAGCGGGTCCGTCGGGAATAGGTGATAATCGGGGGCACGCCATTGAGACCCCTGTACAGGCGGCGCGGGCGAGGGATCCACGGAACCTTCCCCGGACGGTATGAGTGGAGCCTTCTGCTCCACGTGAAAGAAAGTTCCCTGCGAAAGTGGCGGAATTGGTAGACGCGCGAGACTTAGGATCTCGTGGGGCCTATGCCCCGTGGGGGTTCGAGTCCCCCCTTTCGCACCGTCCTGGATGCCCCTCAGCGCCGGCAGACGGCGATCTGAGGGGCATTTTCTGTTTAGGGCCTCTTCTCCTCAATCCTGCAGCGAGTTGCGAAGGGTCGCCCCAAATCGAAGAGTCGTGGGGAGCTGTTAGGAGGAGCGACCACAGCCCATGGAAAGGTCACGATCCGACGAACGTCTCTTCCATTTTACGATTCGCTCTCTCCGGCTGAGGCGTGTACAGACGCCTGTGGTTACGTATCAGGGGGCCGAAACCTCACGGTCCGTCCGGCGCCGTACGCCCAGCGTCATCAAAACGTCTCCACGGGACCCGCACCTGTCGTCCCGTCTCGAATCCTGCCGGACGTGCGCGACAAGCACACCCGACCCCTCCTCGACCTGATTCCTAAAACTATCTCTGTGATTGCGCTTGCCCGGGAGCATCCGCGATCTAAAGGGGAGATTTCGCCCGCAGAATACCGACGATCCGAAGGGCTCCTCCCACGTCCTCCCTCTTCGGGACTGAAGCGTCACATCGTCACTCCCGCGTTCTTCGGTCTGGGCGATGCCCTACAACTTGGAGGAAGATCCCGGACAGCAGACCAACGCGGCTGGTGCTTATCTCGAGATTACCCGTGAGAGGTCGGGGCACAAGGCCTACGGGGCCGCCCTCCAGACCCGGCCCAACCCGCACGACGGGCCCACGCGCTGTTCCCGGAGTCCATCTCGTCGAGGGCATGAGGATAGCCAATCGGAACATTCGGGCCGTAGCATGAGATCCGGGCTGTAGGAGGACCGCCGTTCTTCACTCCCTATCCCGTTCCCCCTCTTTTCTCTTCCAACTCCCACGATCGACCAGTCCCCAACAACACTCGACGCAAACCGCGCACCGCCCCATGGACACTGCCCCCACCGTCCCCCCGACGCAACAGACCGATGCCGCGTACCGACCGATCGAAGAATACGGTCTCATCGGTGACATGCACACCGTCGCTCTCGTCGGCACCGACGGCTCCATCGATTGGTTCTGCATGCCCCGGTTCGACGGGCCGAGCGTCTTTGCCCGCATCCTCGACGCTGAGAAGGGCGGCTTCTTCCAGGTCGCCCTCCAGGGACGGGAGGTCACCTCGAAGCAGTTCTACTGGCCCGAAACGAACGTGCTGGTGACCCGCTTCCTCTCGGACGACGGTGTGGGCGAGGTGCGCGACTTCATGCCAGTGGCGGGGCAGGTTGCCGAGACGGACCGGCGGCAGATCATTCGTATGGTGCGGGCGGTGCGGGGCACCGTGACGTTCCGAATTCAGTGTCATCCGGCCTTCGACTACGCTCAGGCGGATCACAGCACCGATCCCACCGGGCGGGGCGTTTGCTTTCGCAGCGAGGAGCAGGCGTTGAGCCTGGCGACGGAGGTCGAACTGGAGCGCGACGGCGACGGCGTCGTTGCGGATGTAACCCTTGAAGAGGGAGAAAGCACAACGCTCGCCCTCCGTGGCATCGATCCGGGGGAAGGCTGTGCACCGACCCTGAGTCCCGAGCAGGCCGAGCGGGCCTTCCGCGACACGGTGCAGTACTGGCGCGACTGGCTCAGTCAGTGTACCTACACGGGCCGCTGGCGTGAGGAGGTGTATCGGTCGGCCCTGGCGCTCAAGCTCCTGACATACGAGCCCACGGGGGCCATCGTGGCGGCCCCTACCTGTAGCCTGCCGGAAGACATCGGGGGCATTCGCAACTGGGACTACCGCTACACCTGGATCCGCGACGCGGCGTTTACGCTCTATGCCTTCCTGCGCATTGGCTTCACCGAGGAAGCCCGTGACTTCATCAACTTCCTCTCGGGCCTCGTCGAGCAGACCGCTTCGGGAGAAGGGCCGCTCCAGATCATGTACGGCATCGGTGGGGAGACGGACCTGACCGAGGAGACGCTCAGTCACCTGGAGGGCTATCGCGGCTCGACCCCGGTCCGCGTCGGCAACGGGGCCTACGATCAGCTCCAGCTCGACATCTACGGGGAGTTGATCGACGCGGTCTACCTGCACGACAAATACGGCGTGCCGGTCTCCTACGAGACGTGGCGCTCGATGCGGACCTTCGTCGAGTGGGTCTGCGAAAACTGGGACCGGGCCGACGAGGGCGTCTGGGAGGTGCGCGGCGGCCGGCAGCAGTTCGTCTACTCGAAGCTGATGTGCTGGGTTGCCGTCGACCGCGGGCTCCGGCTCGCGCGCAAACGCTCCCTCCCGGCCGACGAGGAGCGCTGGCGGCGCTGCCGCGATCGGATTTACGAGTCGATCATGGACAACGGCTGGAGTCCCGACCGACAGGCCTTTACGCAGCAATTCGGGGGCGATACCCTCGACGCGTCGATCCTCATGATGCCGCTCGTGCGGTTTATCTCGCCGGGCGACGAGCGCCTGCTGAAGACGCTCGACGCAACGCTGAAGTCGCCCGACAATGGAGGACTCGTCTCCAACGGACTCGTCTACCGCTACAACCTTGGTGAGACACACGATGGACTAGAGGGGGAGGAGGGGACGTTCAATATCTGTACGTTCTGGCTCGTGGAGGCGCTCACGCGGGCCAGCGCGGTGGAGCCGGAGCGGCTGGAGGATGCGCGGCTCATTTTTGAGCAGATGCTCGGCTACTCGAATCACCTGGGCCTCTACGCGGAGGAGACCGGCACGCACGGGGAGGCACTGGGCAACTTCCCACAGGCGTTTACGCACCTGGCCCTGATCAGCGCGGCTTATAATCTCGATCGGGCCCTCGATGAATAGCGGTGAGCGTCGGTCATTGAGATGTCGGTACGTCGGCCACCGCACCCTGCCCTGGCTTTCCGCAGGCTACAGGCATCACCCCCAAATCCTCGAACGTTCATGACGGCTAAACGCGAGCAGATTGAGTTTCCAAAGGCTCGTGTGACGACTGAGAGGTGTGACCGTGATCTTGCTGAAACCGCCGGTTAGAGGCCTTCTTGGTAACGAAAAATCGGCATCAGACCAGACGTGACGGATTGGGGAGGCTGACATCGCCTCTCCTTCAGAGAGGAGTGCCAGCGGGCCGGGTCGGGACCTGTAGGGGTTTACCGCGGACCTTCCGGGGGCGTAGAAGGATTACGGGGAGGACCTCCGTCGGAACTGCCGAGGCGTTAGGCCCACGTACTTCCGAAATTGAGTTGTTAGGACTCACGCACTTGAGGGGAGGACGTGGGTTGGATCGGCCAGACACGCCCGGATGGCCTTCCAAACAATCGCGGTCTTCGACTGGCAGAAGCTGATCGCTATCTTCAGTCAGTGTAGCTCCAAGCGGAGGAGGGCGCGAATCGACATCCAGATGTGGTTGTGCTGCGCCTGAGCGCTCCGGCATTGAGATCGCTCGGCTCCGCAGCACTGCTTGAGTCGTCGGGGGGAAGCCTCCACGCCTCAGACCCGGCGGGCAAGCCCTTTCTGCTTTTCTTCGGTCATCTCCAGGTTGGTCGTCCAGTACTGGACGTTTTTCTCCTCGCTTGCGCCGGGATCTCCAACCGGATCTTCCTCGGAGGAACGGCACCGCAGGAGCGTCAGCAAGTTGATGCCCTTCACCACACCGTCGTGCTTCCCGCTCCAGCGTCAGGTGACGTGCGCAATCTCGTTAGCGTAGGGCTTGTCCAGCGTCGTATCGCCGGGGATCAACAGACCGTCGCCAGTGTTCACCGGGGGCTTGGCTCTCTGCCACAGCGCCACCGCAGAAGGAGGGACACTCGGATTGGGTCGTGTCGCCAACCCGCATCCGCAAGAAGGAGGTACCAGGGGCAGGCTGTGCGGTCTGCATCGTCCGCTGCCCGCGGTCCGGGGTTGCTCCCGGGCCTGGGCGTGGTGAGCGTAGTCACTGCCGGTGCGCCTCAGTGTCTCTGGAACAAGGACTGGACTGGATCGGAGGACCCTTTCTCCCGAAGCAGCGGGCGCCTCCGACTTGCGTGACGACGTCTCCAGAACCTCAAACACGAGTCCCTCTCTTCCTCACCTCCCCCTTCCTAGCGTCCCATGGCCCTCCGCCTGGTTGACATTTACCGGCCCGATGACGACGACCCTCTCGCCCTCCCCGACGATACGTACAGTCCACTTGGACACTGGACGTATTCGCTCGACGGAGACGGGCAGGTGGATCGGGTGCTGGTGGATGCCGACGAGACAGAGGCCCTTCTTGACTGGGTGGACCAGGCCACTCAGGCCGAGTACCGGGTCACCCTACAGGCCGTGGAGGCGACGCTCCCCCGTCCCGAAACCGACGAGGACGATGCCCCGCCTTCGGACGCAGGGGCGGAAGAATCCTCGTCGGGGAATCGGCTCGGGCGAGCGGAACTCTACGAGTACGCCCGCACTGCCTCAGACGTATCAGGGTCCTACTACGCGCTGGTGCTGCTGTCCGTCGTCGTGGCGGCGGGTGGGATGCTCCGCGACCAGACGGCCGTCGTGATCGGGGCAATGGTGATTGCCCCGCTCATCGGCCCCAACATCGCGCTGGCCCTGGGGACCACACTCGGAGACACAGCCCTGCTGGCCCGGTCGGCATGGGCAACCGTGACGGGCGTTGCAGGAGCGTTCGGGCTGGCGCTGGGCCTTGGCGTCGCGGTCCCCGTAGATCCAACGACGGGCGAGGTTGCGGCCCGGACGATCATTGGCCTCGCAGACGTTGCACTGGCGGGCGCGGCGGGCGCCGCCGGGGCGCTGTCGGTGACGCGGGACGGAGCAACGAGCCTCGTAGGTGTGATGGTGGCCGTAGCCCTGCTCCCCCCGGTGGTGGGAGCCGGGCTGCTTCTGGGCGACGGGCATATGGTTGAAGCCCGGGCTGCAGGGCTTCTTACCGTCACCAATGTGGCCGCCGTCAACGTGGCCGCCGTATGCACCTTCCTGGTGCAGGGTGTGCGCCCTCGACACTGGCGGGAGGTCGAGCAGGCCCGCACGTCCATTCGCATTGCACTGGTGCTCTGGGCAGCCCTCCTCGCAGCCCTGGTCGCCGCCCTGTGGATGGGCGTGTAGCCGTGCGCACACCGTTGTGGACGAGTCTCGTCTCCCTGATGTGGCCGCGATTCCAGTGTCGGCGCCGGGTGGCGCGCGACGACCGCAGGACACGAGGCGGCAAGGCCAGGGCGTTCAGTGGCGCTCCGGGCCTCAGAAGCAGCACCTGAGGGTGTGGAACGAGGGGGAGCTTCGGGTAGCACCTCCACGGTTCAGGCCCCCTGCTTCCGGAGGGCGCGGCGGTGGGATTTCGTGCGGGGGCGCAGCGACGGTATGCTCCGGACAGGACCTCGGTCCCAAAATCACGACGCTACGCTCCCCGTCCCGGCGGTCGTCACAGGGACCGTCCAGAAGTGGGATTAGAGGGAGACGTGGTCCCGCAGCGGCCGATCCTGCTTCTGACTCGCGCCGTAACGAGCACCCGCCCGGTCTCACATAGACCCGCCCGGTTGTACGCGAGCCCGTTCCCCTAGCCTTTCCGGGTAGGAGCCGAGAGAAGTCACCGGCGTCTGCTCCCTCCTGAGAGACCACGGGCTAGGGACGAACCCTACGCCCGGCTCCTCAGCCCGACTGATGCAAGAATGCTGGGGAACGCTGAGACAGCGTCATCGATCCCCTCTGCACGCGTCGGTGGGAAGGAGATGTAACTTCTGCAGAGGCCTGGGGGTCCAAGCCTCAGACAACGCTATTCTGTGCTCTAAACGTACGCCACACTCTGTGTCTCCTACATTCCTGCGCCGACCGTGGGGCGCCATCCTTCCTGTCATTCTCATTTTCGGCGCGGCTTTGTCCGCCTGCCACTACGTCGGCCCGTGGAGTACGGCGCCGGTACCGCCCGATTCCACGACGGTGCTCTGGGCAGGAGGCGTAACCGACTCCTCGGCCCGGGTCGTGGCCCGTCCCGAAGACCCGCAGGCCCGCGTGCGCTTGGCCGTCGACCAGTCGGGCACCTGGACCGACCCCACGCTCATTGAGGGCGCGCGAGCGGCCACGAATCGGAACGTCCGTCACTTTCGGCTGACCGATCTGGCGCCCCGGACGACGTATCACTATGCGCTGTCGATAAATGGACGGATTGATACCACCCGGAGCGGTCAATTCCAGACGTTTGCCGACAGGCCCTTCTCTTTCCGGGTCGCCCTCGGCGCGTGTGCCCGTACTGGGTCTAACCATCCAGTCTTCGGGGCCATCCGGAAGGCTCAGCCGGACCTGTTCCTTCACATGGGAGACATGCACTACGAGGACATCGACGAGACCACGCCGGGGCCCTTCCGCACAGCGTACCGCACGGTCCATGCCTCTCCTCGCCAGTCGGCCCTGTTCCGCTCAACGGCCCTGGCCTACGTCTGGGACGACCACGACTACGGCCCCAACAACAGCTCCCGCCAGGCTCCCGGGCAGAGGGTGGCCCAGCAGGTCTACCGCGAGTACGTTCCGCACTACGATCTCGCCCGGGATGACACGACGCAGCCCATCTATCAGGCATTCACGATCGGGCGGGTTCGGTTCCTCCTGACAGACCTGCGCTCGGCCCGGACCCCGAATGAGACCCCCGACTCCCTCAAAACCATGATGGGGACCGAGCAGAAAGCGTGGTTCAAGGAGCAGCTTGCGCGCGCCAAGGATCGATATCCTGTCGTCGCCTGGGTGAGCAGCGTGCCCTGGATCGGTGATGATGCCAGCGCAGAAGATCGGTGGGCCGGGTTCGCCGCGGAGCGGCGCGAGTTGGCCACCTACATCGACTCCATCGGGGTCGCGGACCAGCTCGTCGTCCTGTCGGGCGACGCCCACATGGTCGCCCTCGACGACGGCACGCACAACCACTACGGGCAGGACGAGGGCGGTGGATTTCCAGTCGTCCACGCGGCCGCGTTCGACCAGGTCGGCTCCGTGAAAGGCGGCCCTTACACGCACGGACCTCACCCCAACCCCTTCCCCGTCTTCGGCCGCACCGACGGACAGTTCGTGCTCATGGACGTGCGCGACAATGGAGGCGATGAGGTCTGTGTGACCTGGACGGGGAAGCGCTACAAGGTGGACGCAGACCGACTCGTCACGTTGCTGGAATGGACGAAATGCTTCTCGGCCCCTTGACTTCCTGAACGGCAGACGGCGGACCACGGGCGGCGGACGACAGGCTGCACAATCCGCCACACGCTCCCACCCTTCCAGGCCTCTACGCCCAACCGCCCACACGCAACCTCACCCGGCCACGGCCTCTTCGGTCGACTCCTTGCGCGCTTCGTACTCCCGGCCCAGGAAGCGAATCACCGCAACCCAGGCCACCAGCAGGACGCCCACGGCGATCGACAGCCACCGCACGTCCGTGACGACGAGCAGCGTGAGGCCCAGATTGAGCCCCACCGCGAGCACCTTCCCGGCCCGCTGGATGAACATGTCGATGAACGACTTCGCCTTGTACTTGACGTCTTGGCTCGTCGGCGTGTAGAGCGACTCCTTCGCCGACTGGTTGATGGAGTAATTCAGGGCGTTGTCGCTCACAGACATGAACCCGACGAACAGCAGCGAGGGCAGGGCGACGAACCCAATCGTGCCGCCCAGAATCGCCACCGGCAAGAAGAGCAAGGCCACCTTTACGCTGTAGCGCTTCATCACGAAGGAGGTCAGGAACAGCTGCACGCCGATCGACACGAGGCTCGTGGCCTGCCCGACGACACCGAAGAACGTATCGCGCTCGATGTCGGTCGTGATCTGCTGCTCGACCACGGCCGACAGCTGAAACTGGACGATGTTGGAGACCATCTCGTAGAGCCCCAGCACCGCGGCGATGCCGAGCAGGTACTTGGACTGGAAGACGAGCTTCGCGCCTTCGAGGAACGCATTCTCGTCCTCCTCGGTCACCTCCTCCTCTTCCGGGCAGCAGGGCTCTTCCTCGGACGCGGGCTCGCTCTCGCGGTTGTGGATCCAGACCGCCAGCGCGCCGATGATGGCGGTGGGCACGAGGCACGCGAACACCAGGGTCGAGCGCCCTGCCTGCTGCACGAGTCCGGCGACGACCGACGAGCCGACGAAGCCCCCCACGACCCCGCCCAGCCCCACAATGCCGTATAATCGCTCCGCCTCCTCCCCGGTGTTCAGGTCGTTGGCGAATGCCCAGAACGTGGCGACCATGACGGTCGTCCAGATGTCGCCCGTGACGTAAAAGGCCCAGACGCCCCCCTGCCCGAACACCTCAATCTGATTGATGACCGTGCCGAAGAAGACGAAAAGCGCCCCGAACGCTGCGCAGAACACCAGGATGAGATAGTGCCGCGCGAGACGACGGACGAGCCACGTAAAAATCCCAACCACCGCGAAGGCGACGAACATGTTGATCACCTTCCCAACCTGCTCGGCCTGCGCGCCCGACAGTACCCAGCCCGCGAGGTGGAGGGGGTGTTCGTCGAAATAGCTGATGAGGAGACCCCGCTTCATGGGCTTGAGCACCCAGAAGATGGCAATCACGAGGAAAAAGTACACCGACAGGCCGAGAGCCTTCGGCCACTCCCCAGGCCGAATATCGAAGAACTCCTTGCGTATGCGTTCGAGCATTGTGCGTCACACTGAGCATCGGTGGTGAAGAGCGAACCCCTGCCGCTCGGCGGCCTCCGACGAGTCAGCGGCCGTATTGAGGCTGTTCCAAAAACAAAGCATAGTGCCGCGATTCCGCAAGAACATTGCCTTCCGCGGGGCCCAGTCGGCGAGAGGGCCCGTTCGTTCCCCTCAGTGACGCGCCGTTACGTAGGGATCGCTGGGGTGAGGTGAAAAAGCCCCGCACACCGAGACGAAATGCGGAGGTCCGGAAAGGACGTTCCCGGGGCCGCGACCCTACTCAGGCACCGATGGGGACGGGGAAACCGACTCAGGATGCTCTGCGTCCGGCTCATCCGGTGAGTCGTCAAATGTCTCGACGTCCGCCTCAGTCGACTCGATCAGGGCGGTGAGCCGGGGGTCGTCAACCTCACGGAGGTAGCGACGGGCTTCCTCCGTCCGGCGAATCCGCTCGTCGAACGTGGCGGCGCCGATCTCAACGGCTTGCTCGAGCTCGGGGTCGTCCAAAAGGGGGAGCAGGTACCGGCGCGTCTGGTAGTCGACGAGGTTGTCGACAAACTCGATGGCGCTGTCTCGAAGCTGCGGGTCGGAGCTTACGATGCCCAGGTACGCGTCGTAGATGTCGCGCTGATCGTACCGGATCCCCAGCAGGCGGAAAATGCGCTCGAGGCTCTCTTGGCGGAGCGACCGCAGTTGGGCACGATCAGCCGAGAGGGAGGCATCCGGGCCCAGGTGCAGAATTTGGCCGAGGAGGGCATAGTGCTCCGCCTCCCGCTCAATCGCCGTGTCTAAAACCTCCGGGTTGGGGGCGAAGGCCACGGACTGGTGCAGCTTGCTGAGGGCGCGCGTGATGGCGTGCCGCACGGGAATGGGGACCTTCCGGAGGCCGCGCACGAGGGTGGTCATGGCGAACGAGCCCGGGTGGTCCACGAACACGGCGGGAATGCGCCGGCGCGTCTGCAGGTCGGTCTCCGGGTCGACGAGGTAGTCGTACAGCGTCCCAAGCACGGGCGGATCGAACGAGGCGAGGGTCTGCCGGGCCGATGTCTCGAACGCATCCATCCCCAGCCGCTCCACCACCAGGGGCACAAACGAGCGCTCGCCCGTTCGGCCCGCCGCCTTCAGGGCGGCGCGCACGACCTGCGCCGAGTCGTCCTGCAGGAGGCGACGAAGGAGGTCGTTGCGGTAGGGACGGTCGAGCACGCCCAGAATGCGGGCCACCTGCGTGCGGGTTTGCTGGCCCTGCTCGCCGTCCAGCGCAACGAGACGGCGCAGGAGCGGCTCGGACACGAGGCGGTACTCCTCGGGGGATCCCTCCTTGGCGATCAGCCCCACCATCGCCGCCTGGATCTGCGGATCGTCGTGGTCGAGCCCCTGCTCAAGACGCTCTCTGCGGTGATCCGTCGCCTGGCAGTAAAGGTACCGTCCCGCCTCAAGCTGCACGTCGGGATCGGAGTCCCGGAGGGCCTCGGCGACCTCCTCGCCCACCCCCTCCACCTGCCGCACCCGAAGCACCCGGATCGTCTCCTCGCGGACGGCGGGCGCGGGGTGGTCCAATAGACACAGTAGGGCATCGACCGGGACAGGACCGGTCCCGGTCTCGATCTGCTCCAGGGCCCGGAGGGCGTCTGTCTCGGCGTGGCTGCAGAGAGAGTCGAGCAGCTCGTCGGCCGTCACCTCCGGCTCGTCCGACGCGTCCGTCTCGTCGGTGGTCTCGTAGGTCTCCTCCTGCTCGCGCAGCTGCGTCCGAAACTGATCGACGTACGAATAGCGGGCCCGGTACGCGAGCACGCCCCACCCCGCGATCAGGACCAGCGTGACGACGCTCAGCATCTGCACGCCCACGCCGAGACCGGTTGCGAGCAGGAGCAGGAGCACGCCGCCCAGGCCCTGCGCCCCCTGGTCCACGAAGACATCGATGAACACCTTCACGCGCTTCTTCTTCGGGAGGGGCACCGGCACGAACAGGAGCTCCCGGCCCGTCTTGTCGAGGGAGTGCTTCAGGCTCTGGCCCGATCCGCGCAGAAAGATGCCCGCCGCGAGCCCCGGCACCACGAGCATCCCCAGGCTGCCCAGGGCGAGCATGCCCGGAAGGACCGACAGCGCGCCCCCGATGCCCACCACGCGCATCAGGCGCGGGGCCACCCCAAACTGCACGAGAAGGGCCACGACACTGACCCCGCCGTAGAACTGTCCCATGAAGGACGTCAGTCCCTCCGTCGTCGGGTAGGCGCGGGCCGCAACGGTCTTGAACTGGTAGTCCACGAGCGTCGTGACGATCACCATCAGCGCAATGAGCCCGACGATGAGCTGGATGTGTCGCGACTCGCGGATGATCGAGAGGGCCGATGCGTCGCTCGCCTCCTCGGACTCGTCGGAGGGGGCCTGCGGCGCGTCGGTCGTCCGGCGGTGCAGGACCCGGACGTAGCGGGCGAGAACGGTCGCCGCGAGCAGCACGCCGCTGGCCACCCACAGCAGGTTTTCGCTGGCCATGCCGGCGGTATCGACGAGCAGGCTCGTGATTTCGCCCCCCACGATGGCCCCAACGATGGCCCCTACGCTCAGCACCGTAAACACCCGCTTCGACTGCGACGACGTAAACAGGGCGTTGGCCATCAACCAAAACTGGGAGGTCACCAGGAGGCCGTAGATGCTTACCCAGGCGTAGAGCACGTACGCGCTCCACGCGCCACTCGCGCCCAGCAGCGCGCGGAGCCCAATGATGCTGGCGACCAAGAACAGCGATCCCCCGTCGATGAGCGTCGCCAGGCTAAACCGGTCCCCGGCCCGGGTGTGCAGGACGGCCACGGGGACCACGACGGCCGTGGTGAGGATGAACACGAACGGCAACTCCGCGGGCCCCTGATTCGAGAGAAAGAGGCTGTCCCGCACCGGCTTCAGCAGATACAGCGACACTAGCAGCAGCACGTGGTACGTCGCCATGAGCAGGGCCATGGTGCGCTCGCCGCGGCGAAGCCCAAAAAGTGAGCCTAAAAGGCGCCCCATAGTGCACAGAAATGGCTGCGGGTGACTAGTGCCTCATCCAAACGCCCTCCCGCCACGATTGGTTTGGGAACGCCAGAAAAAACCGCGGGGGGCTGCTCCCACCGGCGGCGAAGCGGAAAGGGATTCCCCGATGGGTTCTGTCCCGGTCACGGCCCGGGCCGCTACAGGCGCTCCAGGCCCACCACCCGTGGAGGCGCGGACGAGGGGACGTGCACGTACACCCGGACGGGATCGCTCACGGTCCCTGATTGTCGCGTGCGGAGGTCGATCCGGACGACCCGCTCGTCGGGCGCCGTCACGCCGCGGCCGTCGAGCACCGCGCCGAGGGCGGTGCCGTCCACGGCCAGGGGAAGCTGGCTGTCCGCAGTGGTGCGGGCAGGCCCGAGGGGAGCGCCGTCGAGGTACATCCGATGCGTGTAGGCGCGGGCCTCCGCCGGTTCGAGATTGCCGACGACAGATAGATCGTCGAACTGGAGCATGGCGCGGTCCTTCGGGGGGCTCGATCCTCCGGCGGCCGTGGGCGCGAACGAGCCCTTCGTCACAGAAAAGCGATCGAGCGGATTGACCTTGTCGAACCAGTACCGGCCGATCTTGTCGCGGCGCTTCTTGAGCACGTCGAGCAGGTGGGCCTCGGCGGCGGGATTGGTGATTCGCGCCGTCTCTACGATAGCCTTTAGGTCCTCGTCGCTGAAGCTCATAACGATCTTCGCTCCCCAGTAGCCGTCCCGGTCCGTGCACTTTTCGAAGGCGGGATTGGGGTACGTGGGCACCCACTCCCCCGGCTCGAAGACGTCGGCCCGGTAGTAGCCA
>NZ_JBDGQQ010000159.1:0-28858 GCF_042218895.1 Salinibacter sp.
CGTCCAAAAAACCGAGCGTCCAGTCCTCATTCTCGTTCGCAAGCCGAATCAGGCGATCTCGCTGCTTTTTTTGAGCGCATATTGCGGATCCGGGCCATCGGTCCAGTCCTTGGCTCGCTGCCAGCTGTGGCCCATCTCCAAAATCGCCTGGCGAACTGCTTCGTGGCTCACGACTCGCTCGGTGAGTCCCTCCTCGAAGGCAACTTCCGCCAACAGCTCCAGCGTCCACGTTGACCGCTCCTTTGAAAACTCCCGGGGGCTCTGGTGGGCCAGTTCCAAGAGGGCCTCCCGCTTTTCTTCCCCGAAGATCCGATCCGGATCCTTTGGTCCCGGCTTCTCGCGGTATAGGCTCTCGACTCCCTCCTCATTGAACTCATGGATGGCGTTTCGAACCGTCTGGGCAGAACACCCGAGATCGTCGGCGATCTCTGGCGAGCGTCTTCCCCGAGAAGAAAGACGCACGATCTGGGCACGGCGTAGAGTAAAGGCCTCCTCCGACCGAAGAGCCTTCTCCAACTCATCTTGCTCAGAGTCGGTCAGGGAGCGAACAAACAGCGGAGGTCGCATGGCACCAATCGAGTTTTTGCACGAGCAGGAGGGAACTCCTCATTGGCTCAATCCCAAAATGATCCGTTGAACCTGCACTAGGGACAGGACAGCCGCGCGAAAGGACGACACGATACGACGGGGGTCTCTCCGGGGCCCCTCCGACTAGACCCCGACCAGCGGCGAATTCGGCCCCGCGAAGTTCCTCCTGCGGGCGGAAGAGCCGTCGTGGACAGCGTTCAGCCGACCGAATTTTGTCGCGACGGGACTGACACGCTGGCTCGCGCCCTCGGGAGGACTTGTCCGGCTGGCCGGGTGAGGTTTGTGTGAGGGCAGAGCCAGTGCCGAACTCCGGCCGACGCATTGCTTATTATTGCTGATCCCCGAACGACGTGTCGCCTCGCCAGTCTGGCGCGTCTGCCTGGCACGCACCCACGGCACCTCACCTCTCTTTCCGAACCGAGCCCCTCTGTTTGCACACATGATCGATCCGCTCGCCCCGGACGCTCTCCGCCAGCGATTCGACCCGTCCGACCTCGACTTCGACACGACCGATGATCTTCCCGCCGAGACGCAGGTGGTTGGCCAGGACCGAGCCATCGAGGCGCTCGACTTCGGTATGAACATCGACGCCGAGGGGTACAACGTCTTTGCCCTCGGCCCGGCGGGCACCGGCCGCCGCGAGCTCGTGCAGCACCTTCTGGAAGAGGAGGCGGCCGCGGAGGAAACGCCGCCGGACTGGTGCTACGTCAATAATTTCGACGACGAGCGCGAGCCGCGGGCCCTGACTCTGCCGGCGGGCCGGGGCTGTGAGTTCAAGGAAGACGTGGACCAGCTCATCGAGAACCTCCAGACAGCGCTCCCCGCGACCTTCGAGAGCGAAGAGTATCAGTCGCGCCGGGAGATGATCCAGGAAGAGGTACGGGAGGACCAGGAAGCCGCACTCGAGGACCTGCAGGAGCGGGCCCGCCAGGAAGGCATCGCGCTCATTCGCACCCCGCAGGGCTTCGTCTTCACGCCGATCCGCGACGGCGAGGTCATTCCTCCGGAGGAGGTCGAGTCCATGCCCGAGGAGGAGCGCCAGCAGGTCCAGGAGCAGATTGAAGAGTACCAGGATGAGCTCCAGCAGATCCTCCGCAAAGTGCCGGAGCACCAGCGCGAAGCCCGCCAGCGCGTCGAGGAGCTCAATAAAGAAATGGCGGCGCTCGCCATCGACGATCTGATCGACGCCCTGCGCGAAAAGTACGCGGACCTGGACGACGTCCTGGAGTTTCTGGACAACGTCCGATCCGACCTCATCGAGAATGTCGACTTTTTCGTGCAGGCACCGCAGCAGGGCGCGGATGCCTCCCAGCAGGGCCAAGCCCCGATGATGCAGCAACAGGGCCAGCAGGGGGGCGGCCAGCAGGCTCCGGCCCCGGATGGGGCGTTCTGGCGCCGCTACCGCGTGAACCTGATTGTCGACAACGAAGACACCGAGGGCGCCCCGGTGGTCTACGAGGACAATCCGAACTACCAAAACCTCGTGGGGCAGGTCGAACAGATTGCCCAGATGGGCGCGCTGGTTACGGACTTCAACCTGATCCGGCCCGGGGCGCTCCACGAAGCAAATGGCGGCTACTTGATCGTGGAGGCCCGCCAGCTCCTGACTCAGCCGTACGCCTGGGAAGGGCTGAAGCGGGCGCTCCGCAACAGCGAAATCCAGATTGAGTCGCCCGGGCAGGCGCTCGGCCTCATCCGCACGCTCACCCTGGAGCCGGAGGCCATTCCGCTCGACGTGAAGCTGGTGGTCGTGGGCGAGCGGTTGCTGTACTACCTGCTGGATGCCCTCGATCCGGACATGGAGCGCCTGTTCAAGGTGATGGCCGACTTCGACGACCAGATCGACCGGATCGAGGAGCAAGAGGCGGCCTACGCCGACCTCCTCGCCACCACCATCGAGGACCACGACCTCCAGCCCTTCGACCGCTCGGCGGTGGCGCGCGTGATGGACCGCAGCGTTCGGCTGGTGAGCGACACCGAGAAGCTCAGTGCCGAGGTCGAACAGATTCGAGACCTGCTTAAGGAGGCCCACCACTGGGCCCAACAGGACGAGGCCGACGTCGTGACGGACGAGCACGTTCAGCAGGCCATCGACGCCCAAATCTACCGCGCCGATCGCCTGCGCGAGCGTGTGCAGGAGTCCATCGAGCGGGAGCAGATCTACATCGACACGGACGGCGCGACGATCGGCCAGGTGAACGGACTGTCGTACCTCGAGGCTGGCGGCTTCAGCTTTGGAAGGCCCAACCGCATCACGGCCCGGGTGCGCCTCGGCGACGGGGAGATTGTCGACATCGAGCGCGAGACCGCCCTCGGCGGGGCCATCCACTCGAAGGGCGTGCTCATCCTGTCGGGCTTCCTGCAGGGACGATTTGCGCAGCGGTATCCCCTTTCCCTCTCGGCGAGCCTCGTGTTCGAGCAGTCCTACGGCGGCATCGACGGGGACAGCGCCTCCTCGGCCGAACTGTACGCCCTCCTCTCGGCCCTCGCAGAGGTGCCGCTCAAGCAAACCCTGGCCGTCACCGGCTCGGTGAATCAGCGCGGCGTGGTGCAGCCCATCGGGGGCGTCAACGAAAAAATCGAGGGCTTCTTCGACGTCTGCAAGGAGCGCGGCCTCACCGGCGATCAGGGCGTCCTTATTCCCGCCAGCAACACCGACAATCTCATGCTGCGCCCAGATGTGGTGGCCGCAGCCGAGGCGGACGATTTTCACGTCTACCCCGTGGAGACGATCGATCAGGGCATCGAGCTGCTAACGGGCATGGAGGCGGGGACCCGCGACGAACAGGGCGCCTTCCCAGACGATACAATTAACGGACGGGTGGAGGCCCGGCTCCGCGAGTTTGCCGACCGCCGGCGCCAGTTCGCGATGACGGACGGCCAGGCGGACGCTCCCCAGGAGGCGTAACCGCGTCACATTTCGAGTAGGACCATGACCGAGGAACCGTCCTCCCACCGCATGTTCCGTCGCATCCTCGTCGCCCTCGATGCCTCCCCGCATAGCCGGGCGGCGCTCCGGACCGCCGTGGGGCTGGCCGCAGATCTCGAGGCGGAATTGGAAGGGCTTTTCGTCAAGGACGAGAACCTCCTCCGGGCCGCCGAGCTTCCGTTCGCCGAGGAGGTGCGCGCCCACTCCGTGACCCCTAGGAGCCTGGACGACCGCCGTGTGCGGCGCCAGCTGCGCTACCAGGCCGAGCGCGCGGAGGCGGTCCTGCAGGAGGCGACCGAGCAGGCCGAAGTGTCGTACAACTTCCGTGTCGGGGAAGGGCACGTCACCCGCGAGCTGCTCCGGGCCGCCGAGGAGGCCGACCTTCTCGCCCTCGGCAAAACAAGCACCCGAAGCAGCCGGCGACGCCTGGGATCTACCTGCCAGTCGCTCCTGTCCGAGTCCCCGACGCCCGTGCTCGTGCTGCGGAGGGCCGTCCGCCAGCGGCGGCCGATCCTCACGTACTACGACGGCTCCGACACAGCGCGCTCTGCCCTGCGTACGGCGGCCAGCCTCGCGACCCGCGGCACCGCTCATCCCCTCAAGGTTCTCCTTCCCGCCGAGACGGAGGCCGAGGCGGAGCGCCTGCGCGACGACGTGCACGAGCAGTACGGGGATCTCGTCCCGCAGCTCCAGGCGCGTCCCCTCACGGAAATCGAGCTTCGCCGGCTCGGAACGCTCGCCCGGCAGGAGGGGCGGGGCCTCCTCGTCATGCCTGCTGATTCTCCGCCGCTGGACAGCACCCCGCTCCAGCGATTTCTCTACGAGATCGACCGTCCCCTCCTCATGGTCCGGTAGCCCGCTCGCCCGCCCACAACCCCCCGCGCCGACCTCTTGTCCCATGAGCTCCGTCGTCCGTCTCGTCCTGCGTCCCGACGAAGATGCGAAGGTCACCCCACTGGAGGTACTCCGGGATTTTGCGGATGCTACCACCGGCTGGGTCTACCTCGAAGAGGATTCGCAGCACTACGCCGAGATCAAAGACACCCCCGGAGTGGTCCTTCGCTACCGCGTCGACCCGTCTACTTTCGTCGATCTGGGCTTCGTCGGCTCCTCGGTCGGCGACGACACCGTGGAACTCGTCGTGTTAGATCGGCCCGATTCGGACACGCCCCTGTCCTCAGACGAGCGGACTACACTTCTCGACACTTTTCTCGACGCGATGCGTGACTACCTGAGCGCGCGGCCGGACCACGTTGTCCTTCAGGTGGAGCGTGACACCCTTCCGTCCTAATCTCCTCCACCGGTGGCGCCGATGGTGCCCTGAGGCACGCCTTGGGTGGGTTATGCTTTCGGGGACGGTTACACAGCCGTCGAACCTTGTGAGCGTGCCAGCCTCCTCCACGTGCCCCCGATCCCGGCCGTCCCCGAGGACTACCACGGCGAAACGGTGCTCGACTTCGTGGTCACCTACGCGGGAGATCCGGCGACGGGCGAGGAGGTGCTCCGGCCGCTCCGCGCGTTTGGCGATCCGATTCTCGACGCCGTCCGACCCCAGCCATACACGGCGCTCCAGCAGACCTTCGACGAGGGCGTCCCGAAGGGCCAGCGGTGGGACTCGAAGGCGCACTATCTCGACGCCCTCCCGGACGCGGCCCTCAACACGGTGGTGGGGCACGTCGATCCGCTCCCCGGTCCCTTCTCGATGGTCTACTTTGAGCCGATGGGCGGGGCCATCGGGCGCGTCGACCCGACGGCTACCGCGTTCCCGCACCGCGAGGCAGCGTACGGCTTTCACATCCTCACGGGGTGGCCCGACGCCGACCAGGACGCCGAGATCATGGACTGGACCCGCGAGTTTCACGACGCCATGACGCCGTACGCGAACGGCGGGGTGTACGTCAATCTCCTCGGCGCCGACGAGGAAGAACGCGTGCCGTCCGCCTACGGCCCGAACCACGACCGGCTGGCCCGGCTCAAAGACCGATACGACCCGGACAATCTCTTCCGGGCGACCCCCAACGTGGAGCCCGCGGCGGCCTGAGGAAACGGCCGGTTCGGCGAGATCTCCGAGCCGCAGAAGCCCTCCTTCCCATCCTTGTTCCTTCTCAGTCGCCGCTAGCCTCCGCCATTCCTTCCTGATCCTTTCCAACCAGCACGGATGTTCACTATGATCTCCATTTCACTCCGCTTTAGCCGTCTCCCCCCGTTCCGCTGGACCCTCGCGTGTCTTCTCGCGTCAGCACTTCTCGGTGGCTCCGCCGCGGCGCAGAAGGCCCCACTCTCGGAGCGACTCGAGGGCTTCGACAGCCAGATTCAGCAGGTGATGGACGACTGGAGCGTCCCCGGCCTTGCCATTGCCGTCGTGACGGACAGCACCGTCGTATGGTCGCGGGGCTACGGCGAGCGCAATGTGGAGGCCGACGCACCGGTAACCGACCGGACGCTCTTTGCCATCGGCTCCACAACAAAGGCCTTCACCGCCGCCGGGCTCGGGATGCTCCACGACGAGGGCCAGCTCGACTGGTCGACGCCGGTCCGGGAGTACCTGCCGCGCTTCACGATGCAGAACGAGTTCGCCACGAAGGAGATGACGCCGATCGACCTGCTCACCCACCGCTCCGGCCTGCCGCGCCACGACCTGCTGTGGTACGCGACCGACTACTCCCGCAAATCGCTGTTCCAACGGCTGCGTCATCTGGCGCCGAGCGCGTCCTTCCGCTCGACGTTCCAGTACCAGAACCTGATGTACATGACCGCTGGATACCTCGCCGGGGAGATCAGTGGACTCGGGTGGGAGACGTTCACGCGACGGCGCCTCCTCAATCCGCTCGGCATGGCGCGGAGCACCTTCTCGGTCGACTCGATGCAGACGACCGACGACTACGCCCGGCCCTACGGCGGCGACCGCGACACCATCGAGGCCGTCGACTACCACTCTCTCGACGCCATCGGCCCGGCCGGGGCGATCAACTCCAGCGTGTCGGAGATGACGGCGTGGGTGCAGCTCCTGCTGAACGATGGGCGGCACGGCAACACGCAGCTCATCGACTCGACCACCGTCGCGCAGCTGATCCGACCTCGCATCGTGCTGGAGGACATTCGCCCGTTCATGCCGGAGACGGGCGGCTCGCTCCTCTACGCCCTCGGCTGGTTCAAGGAGACGCACGGCGGGACGCGCCTGCTCTGGCACTCCGGCGGCATCGACGGCTTCTCGGCGATGGTCGGGATGATGCCGGAGCGAGAGGTCGGCTGGGTCATCCTCACGAACAAGGGCGGTACGCCCGCGCCGTCCGTGCTGCTGTACGAGCTGGTCGACCGCGTGCTGGACCGCGAGGGACCGAACTGGAATCAGCGCATCCGCGACTTCTACGCGCAACAGCAGGCCGAGCCGGACACTGCACGGTCGGACACGACCGAGGCGCCGTCCGACACGACGGCGGCCCCCGGGCCCTCCCATCCGCTCGGCGACTACGTGGCCACGTACTCGAACCCCGGCTACGGCACGTTCGAGGTCACGATGGAAGACGATAGCCTCGTGGGTCGGTATGGCCGGTTCAGCAGTACGCTTCGCCACAAACAGTACGATGTGTTCGAGCTACATCCCGAGGTCGGCGGAGGCGAGCAGACGTTCAAGGTCCAGTTCGAGAGTGCGATGGACGGGACCATCGACGAGGCAAAAATCCCGATGGAGTCGGCCGTTGATCCGATCGTGTTTGCCCGCACGGCCGACGAGGCACTTACGAGCACCAACTATTTGCAGCAGTTCACGGGCGAGTATGCGTTCCAGGGGCAGACCCTTACCGTGCGCCTCCGTGGCGACGACACCCTCACGCTCACCGTCCCCGGCCAGCCGACCCATACGCTGGAGCCGACGTCAGAGAACGCCTTCACGCTGAAAGACCAATCCGGCTTCCGCGTTGAGTTCAAGATGACAGATGGGACGCCCACGCAGATGGTGCTCCACCAGCCCAATGGCACCTTTACCGCGGAGCGGAAACAGTCGCAATGACCTTTCTCCACTTCGAAACTTGCGACGTTGACTAGAATACATTTTACTTACATGCAGAAATAAGAATAGACATAAGAGCATGCCGACCTCCACGCTCACGAGTCGCGGTCAAACGACCATTCCGAAATCCATCCGGGAGGCGCTTCAGCTCCGCCCCGGCGATCGCGTCGAGTTCATCCTTGAGGGCGACCAGGTGGTGCTCCGTCGCGCGGGGGCCGACCTGACAGAGCTCGACGGGATGATTGACCGCTCTGACCGCGAGCCCGCCTCCGTGGAGGAGATGGACGAAGCCATCGAGCGCGCCGCCGCCCGCAATAGCAGAAAGGACTCCACGTGACGGGAATAGACACGAACATCCTCGTCCGTTACATCACACGGGACGATCCGGAGCAATACCGAGCCGCGAAGTCGTTTCTGGAGTCGGACTGCACCCAGGAGGAGCCCGGGTACGTGAATGTGATCGTGCTGTGCGAACTCGCCTGGGTGCTCACCAGCGTCTACGACGCGACCGACGAGGAGCTGACGGGGGTCCTTGACCAGCTCTTGCGGACGCGGCAGCTCCAAATTGAGCGCCGCGATCAAGTGCGTCTGGCGCTGGGGCAATACAAGCGGAGTGCGGCGGGCTTCCCGGACTGTCTTCTCGGCCAGCTGAACCAACACGAGGGCTGTGAGGAAACCGTCACCTTCGACCAGGACGCCAGCGACATGGATGGGTGGCGCACGCTGGACGGCTAACGACGCCCGCAGTGGGAACCCGCGCCTGCGCAGTTCGAGACGTTTACGACCCCGCCGCCCACTCTCCCGCGCTCCCCCTTCCCTCTTCCCCCTTACCACTTACCTCTTCCCATGAAACGAACAGGAGCGCCCCTCGCCGTCCACGCTCTCGAAGAGCTCGGCGTCGAGCACACGTTCGGCATCCCCGGCGTCCACAACACCGAGCTGTACGACGCCCTCGGCGCGTCCGACCAGATTGAGCCCCTCCTCGTCACCCACGAGGGCGGCGGCGCGTTCATGGCCGACGGCGTCTCGCGCACGTCCGACTAGACCGGCACCCTCGTCATCGTCCCCGCCGCCGGTACCACCCACGCCATGAGCGGCATCGGCGAGGCGTCCCTCGACGGCATCCCGATGCTCGTGATCTCGGGCGGCATCCGGCGCGACACCGACCACCACTACCAGCTGCACGACGTGGACCAGGCCCGCGTGCTCGACGGCCTCATCAAGCAGTACACGCTCGTCGAGGACCACGACGAGGTGGTTCCCGCGATCTACGACGCCTACCGCATGGCGCACGAGGGTGAGCCCGGCCCCGTCTTCGTGGAGATCCCCGCCGAGATCCAGCTCTTCCGCGGCGCGGTCGAGTCGGTGCCCGCCTCCGGGCCCGCGCCTTCCCCCAAACCAACGATCTGGACCCGGCCGACGAAACCACGCGTCTCACGGAGGAGCTCGTCGCCCCCATCGCCGCGTTCCTTTAGGGCAAGAACGCGGTGTCGGCGGCACTGGTGACAAGGGGGGTAGGCAAGATCGTCGCAGCGAGTCACCGATCTTGGCCTTCCGGGCCTCCGTACTCCTCCCATTCTTCGCGGGAGAGCGCAGCCAGGGTGACGTAAATCGTGTCCCAATCCGGAAGGGTGTCCACGAATGCCCGGGCCTGCCAGGCACAATCGAAGACGTATCCCTGCCACGTGTCCTCCGGATCCTTCGAGAAATCGGCGGTCGTATCCATGAGTGGGCGCGTTTCCTCCTCCGTCAACTCCACACCCCCAATCCCGACCACCGCACACCCAGCCTCCTTAAGTTCCTCGATGAGGTCGCGAGCGTCCGGAACTCGGAGATACTGCTCGCCGCCCCGCGACACTCCTTTCTCCTCGAAGACCTGCTCGACCTTCTCCTGCGCATTCTTGACTTCTCCCCTCGATGAATCGAGGGGATTCTTCCTCACGGAAAAGACTTCCTGTTTCACAGGGCCTGCCTGAAGTCCTTTCACTTCAGGTCTTACATGCCCTCCGCAGGCATTAGAGGCCAAAGCCTCTCCCGTCAGCCCGACGGTACAGATACTCAAAAGCAAATTGTGTCATCCTTGGTTATCGGTATGACATCAAATGGTACCTAAAGGTAAGCTCATTGTTTTGTTAGGCTTGCGAGAGAGTTCCCGAACCGACAGGTTCATATCTCCCGGCTCAAGCCGGGAGTTTTCTCAGAGAGTACCCCTTCGGGGCAACTGCTCTCTCGCGCTCACTCAATACTATAACCGCGATTTCGATACAGTTTGTGTCTGCTACGCCGCGGGCGTTTCTTCCGGCCAGTGAAAAATGATCGGCGCATCGATGTCCGGATGGATGCTCTCGTCGACTGGGCAGTGGCGGGCGGCGCGCTCCAGCCGGGTCCGCGTCTGTTCGTCGAGGGCCACCGGCATCGTCACCTCCGTCCGGAGCGAGTCGATGCGGCGCGGGCCGGAGGCCATCTCCTTCTCAACGGTGACCTCGGTGCCTTCCAGATCGAAGCCCTGCTCTTCCGCCTGAATGCCCAGGATGGTAGCGATGCACGTCCCCAGCGCCGTGGCAACCAGGTCGGTGGGCGAGAAGGAGCGCCCCTCGCCGCGGTTGTCCTCGGGGGCGTCGGTGTTGAGCGTAACGCCGGACGGGACGTGTTCGGCGACGCAGCGCAGATCGCCGACGTACTCGGTGTCGATTTGAACCATGGGCAGAGAACGAGACGATTGGAAGATCAGAAGATTCGTCGGCCTGAACGGGACGTCCATCTCGTCGGATTCATCTCGTCCCGTACGACATTCTCGCTCCCCTTCGCTTGCGCGCCACACGCGGCCCGCAACCTGCTCGGCCCCGTGCGTCGCCAGCAGCATCCCTCTCTCGTACGGGCTCACTGTCACGGAGGTCAGGAAGAGGGACGCGTCGGCGACGTAGAGGGGGGGTCGAGCCCGTGCAGGCGCCGGTTCGAGATGCGACCACCTTGCCTCCCTGGCAGTCGCTTCCTCAGGCCCCTTCCTCACCCGAAAAGTCCATCCAGAAGAGCGTAGGCCGCCATTACCAGGAAGCCTGTCCCTACCAGCAACTGAGCCGCCACGCCCCACCCCCACAGCCAGAGGATCTCTTCTTCCCACCCCCCGCCGAAACGCTTGCTTCTCCAGAGCAGGTAGGCCACCCACAGGGCCATCCAGGCCGCAGTCGAGAACGTCAACGCTGCCGGGAACCGTCCAGACAGGGCCGAGGCCATCGCCGCAGTTGGGTACCACCCGGAAAGGAGGGCGGCGGTGAAGCTGAGGCCGACGGTGCCGGCGGCGAGAAGAAGGCTTCCCTCTACCTTCCGGGCGGTCCCGGATGCCGGAAGCCAACTTTCGGGGTCCGGAAGATACTTTTCGGGCAAGCGTTTGAGCATGACAGGGCGGGCACTCGTGGATGCTGTGCTCAAGCGTTTCTGAAAAGCCTCTTTCCGCCGACGCGCTTCTCTCACCGCCGGGCAGGGGCCTCCCCTCGTTTCAGAGATCGCTATCTTCTCCGGCCTTCCAGGTCGAAAATAACGGCTCCCACAGACTTCCACCATTTCCACACGTCATCGTTCGGGGCGGTCTGGCAGAAGACTGACCCTCCCGTTGGGTTCCGAATTATCGGAAAGGCCGCCCTCCCCCCTGACCGACACGGGACTGCTCCCGTCCCAACTTCTAGGGGTACCTACTTACCCTCTCCCAGGCAGCAGAGGCGCGCTCACTTAAGATAGAATCGTCTGATGAAAGGCCCGCAGCTTCCGGAATGATCACACAAGCCTGAGGCACCTGCCCGCGTTATCTGGACTCAGCTTGACGTCTGTCTGACGACCGGAAGGAGCTCCCCACAGGCGAACGGCCGCCCAATCGAGGTCGGAGCGGTGGGGGGGTATTTTTCATCCCTCGAGGTTGGGGAACGACGACGCTGAGTGCCACCGACCGTTGGCGCGATTGCTGAGCACCTATTTTTGGTTGCAATTTTCCGGGTTCTACCTCTTTTTCACAAATGGTATGCATCCGTAACATATCTCTTCCCCTTCTTGCCCGGTCAGGTCACATCCCTCAGGGGGTGCTCCGCCGGTCAAATCCAGCACACACGTCTCCGTAGGATGTCGTTCTTCAGGAGCACTTTCAGTACGCTTGGTCTGGTCCTCGGGAGCGTACTCGTCGTTCTTGCCTTCGGCCTGTACAGATGGACGCACGTGCGGGACGTCTCCCAAGCTCCCAGTCCGGTTCCGACGGCTCGCGCCTCAGCCGGCCAGTCCGCTTACCAGTCGTTTCATACCCCCTCCTTGTCCAAGGTGTCCGGCGGCGCAGAAAATCTGGTCCCGGACTCCCTCATGAAAAAGTGGAAGGCAAAGTCCCCAGAGACCAGGACTGAAGAGCTGGTGGAACAGATTGCCGACTCCGCACACCTGGCGCTCTATCAGGGACAGGACCCGAAGGATTATCCGTGGCAGGAGCAAGGCAAGTTTCCGTCCGCTGAAACCTGCGCCACCTGCCATCCCCGACAATACAAGCAGTGGTCCGCCTCGCCGCACGCCTACGCGCAGTTGAGCCCCGTCTTTAACGCTTTCAACGGGAAGCTCATCAAGCTCACGAACGGAACGATGGGGGACTTCTGCATCCGCTGCCACACGCCAACCGGCCTGAGCTTGGGCGAGAAGCCCTTCATGTCGAACATGAAGCGGCACCCCACCTCACGTGAAGGTGTCACCTGTGTCGTGTGCCATCGTCTCAAGATGCCCTACGGCAAGATCAGCGGACGCTTCGCGATGGTGAAGGGGGACATCTTCACTCCAGTGTTCGGACCGAAGGGAGGGGAGGAAGTGAAGCGCGTGACTGAGAGCGACTCGTTTCAGGTTAACACGAAACGCGGGCGCACCGGGCGCGCAATGCATAAAGACGCCATCGAGTTTGCTCAGATTAGTGAGCCGGCGTTCTGTGGCACCTGCCACGACGTGAATGCCCTCACGGGCTTCCGGCTGGAGGAAGCGTTTAGTGAATACAAGTCCACGCCCGCCGCGGATCGGAGCGTCTCGTGTCAGGACTGTCACATGGGCAAGAAACCCGGCGTGGATGGGGGCTATACGCGCGGCCCTGCGGCCATCGTCGGCGGGAAGCCGACGAAAGAACGCAAGCTTTCGAACCACATGATCGCAGGCCCCGATTACCCCATCGTCCATCCCGGGATTTTTCCCCACAACGTGCGGGCCGACAGAATGGCCTCCATCCAGGAGTGGCTCAAGTTTGACGTGGAGGCGGGTTGGGGCACGGATTCCTTCGAGAAAAACGTTCCGGAGGGGTACGACTTCCCTAAGCGCTGGGAGTACGCTGCCGACCGCTACGCCGCGCGGGAAGTCATCGAAGAGAATCAGAATCTCCTGAAGAGGGCGAAAAAGAGGCGAATGGCTGTCATGCGCGCCGGGTTCAAGCTGGGAGAGATCAAGTTGACAGAGGCCGACTCGGACGAGCTGGCCTTTAAGGTGGCAGTGCGCAATGGCACGACCGGCCACAACGTCCCTACCGGGTTCGACGCCGAGCGCATCATCTTCCTGCAGGTGCGCGTCACCGACGCCAACGGGAAACAGGTCTTCGTCTCCGGCGACCGTGACCCCAATGGCGACCTGCGCGACCTGCACTCGCTTTACGTGCACAACGAAAAAATGCCCCTCGACAAGCAGCTCTTCAGCCTGCAGTCGAGATTCCTGACGCGCATGGTGCGAGGGGGTGAGCGGGAGCAGATCCTGGCGGTGAACTATTCCGGGAGTCCGCTGCCCTTCGTCCGCCCGCCCACCCGCTCCACCTTGCTGACGGGCCGCCCGACCGGTGCCCGGAAGCACCGCCGAACGATTAGTCCCAATGATGAGGCATGGGCGGACTACGAGGTGCCCGAAGAGAATCTGGAGGGCACCACGCCGCCCTACACCGCCCGCATTAAGCTGATCGCCCAAATGGTGCCGGCCAACCTGATCTACGCGATTAAAGATGTTGGCTTCGACTACAACCTGTCGCCTCGGGAGGTGGCCGACCGAGTAGTGGAAGGCGCCCTGACGCTCTACGACTGGAAGGTAAAGCTGTCCCCCGAGGAGCGCAAGGCGAAAGTCGTGTCCAAGACGCCCTAGCACAGCGCGTAGGCGCGTTCCCGGCCCGTCTTCGGCTCTGACGCTTCGGCTCTCTTCAATGATGATTACGTCTCGACGCCTCCTTGTTGCGCTGTTGGTGCTGGTGACCGGACTCTGCCTCGAGCCTGCGAGCGCCTGGGCCCAGACGAAAAAGGGGCACGGGAAGTCCAAGAGCCTCCGGCTTTCGGACAAACCGATCCCGCTGGCCGACGTGCCACAGCGCCCCGATCCCATCCTCGAACTCGGCGAACCGTTTCTGGGCCCTGGACCGCTGGACCAGGGCTTCCAGCTTCCCACCGGTGCGGTCTGGCAGCCCCAGTTCCTGGTGTATGGCACCTGGCGCAGCGGCGTACAGGGCTTCACGCAGCGCGGAACGGACGTGGTAGAAGCCGCCACCCGCTTCGATCTCTTCGGCAATCTGTACCTGACCCAGACTGAGCGTATCCTCGTCGGCCTCCGCCCTTTTGATGACGATGGACGGTTCACCCGATACACGATCCACGCGGACTCCACGCTTCCTGGGGAGCAGAGCGGTTTTGACCAGGAACTGAACGCCGACATCCGGACGCTCTTCTTTACGGGGGATTTCGGGGAGCTCTTTCCGATCTTAGATCCGGACGATAGCGGCTCCTGGGACATCTACTTCTCCGTGGGGCGACAGCCGCTTCGCTTCCAGGAGGGCCTCCTCATCAACGAGAGTGCCATCGACATGGTGGGCCTAACGAAGATCAACTTGAGGGTCGCCGAGCTCGTCAACACGCGGGTCACGGGCGTCTACGGGTGGGGCGACGTCGATCGCCTCAATCGGGGCGACAAGTCGGCAAAGCTCTTTGGGCTGTTCACCGAAACCGACACCCGCGAGCGAACCATCCAGCTAGACGCCATTGCCGTGATGTCGGACAGCGCGCGCGGCGACGGCATCTACGCAGGCCTAAGCAGCACGCGGCGCATCGGGCATTGGAACAACACAATCCGCATTCTTGGCTCCTATCCCCTCGGCGACGAGACCCCTTTCAACCGGCAGGGCCTTCTGATCCACAACCAGCTTGGGACGACGCCCCCCGGGCACTCGCACAACTGGGTGTACATCAACCTCTTCGGTGCGATCGGGAGATATCGCTCGGCGGCGCGCAGCCCCGCGACCGGAGGCCCCCTCGGGCAGACCGGCGTGCTGTTTGCCGCCGTCGGGCTCGGGCGCTTCGGGGCCGCCCTGGGCAACCGGGCCGACAACGCCGTGGGGGGAAGCGTGGGTTACCAAATGTTTTTCGATGACCACCGCAAGCAGCTCGTGTTGGAAGGGGGCGGCCGCTACACCTACGACAAGCAGCACGCCCTGGGCGGTCGGGATGCCGCAGCCGTCGGTGCGCGCTATCAGATGGCCCTTGGGCGACGCTTTGTGCTTGAGCTGAGCGGCTTTGGGAGCTACACGCTCAGCACGCTTCCCGACGATGTCTCCGCTCTGGACGGGGGCGCGCGCTTCGAGGTGACGGTTCAGCTGTAGGGTTCCGCCATGCGTCTTCCCGTACCGACCTCTCGCATTTGGCCACTGGTCGCCGCGGGGCCCCTTTGCGTCCTGGGGGTGGGGGTGGCTGTGGCGATGCTCATGCCGCAGGAGGAAGACGACCTCTCCGATTCGCCCTACCTGCGCATCGATCCGGAGAAGATCCTGATCCGGCAGGAGAATCCGCGCGTTCCGTGTGGGCAGTGCCACACCTTGGAGTATCAGGTCTGGAAAAAGACGGAGCACGCCACGGGCTACAGCCAGCTGCACCGCTCCGAGCAGGCGCAGAATATTCTGGACCGCATGGGCTTCCGGACCGCCCGACGCAACACCCTCTGTCTGCGGTGTCACTATACGGCCAAGATCAAGGAAGGCGAGCCCCGGGCGGTGGCCGGGGTCTCCTGTGAAAGCTGCCACGGCGCCGCGCGCGACTGGATCGACATCCACAACAACTACGGCCAATACACACACGAGACCGAGCCGAAGGCGCACCGGAAGAACCGCATCCGCCGGAGCGTCAAGAACGGGATGCTGCGGCCGTCCGGCAACCTCTACGCCGTCGCTGCCAACTGCTTCGAGTGCCACACCGTGCCGCAGGAGAAGCTCATCAACACCGGCGGCCACCCCAGCGGAAGCAACTTCGAGCTGGTGGCCTGGACGGACAGCATCCGGCACAACTTCCTGGAGGCCCAGTGGAGCGACGACCGCACGAACGACAAGCGGTCCCCCGAGCGCAAGCGCATAATGTACGTCATCGGGCGGGCTCTGGACTACGAATACAGCATCCGGGGATTGGCAAAGGCCGGTAGCCCCAGCATCTACGCGAAGGCCATGGAGGACCGCATCAAGTCGGCCCATAACGAACTGCGTAAGATCCTCCACCTGGTCGACATTTCCGAGATCAAGCAGATCATCGAGGTCGGGAATCGGACAGACTTCGCGCCGGGCAACAAGGAGGAGCTGGTGGCGGCCGCAGACACGATGCGCATGCTGTCCAAGCAATTTGAGGACGAGTATGACGGCAGCACCCTCGAGGAGATCGATCCATTGATTGCTGGCGAGGACGTAAAGCTGCCGTCGCCCTCTTCTTTTGGCCCCACCACGGAGACGGACACGAGCGCCGAGGACACCACGCAGTCCGACCAGCCGCCCTCAACGAAAATTAAGACCTCGGAGAAGTCCCTTCCGGAGCTGCCCGGCGAGGTGCAGTCGCGCCCGGCCTGGTTTCCCGAGAGCGAGTTTGAGGTGAAAGGCCCGCAAGGCTGCAGCTGCCACATCGACCAGCGGAAGTGGTGGAATAAGGACGCGCACTACACCTCCGCTGATCCGCTGCTCAACGAAAGCCGCAAGGCGGTCCAAATTGCCACGCTCTACGGCCTCAGTCCATCCCAGATGAAGCGCGGCGACACTATGTGCATGAACTGCCACGGCACGGCGCTTTCCGGACAAGAGAGCTCGCAGGTCTTTCATGGCGTGAGCTGCGAGAGCTGCCACGGGCCCGGCGGCGAGTACGCCGGCACGGACGCCCATGAGAACTACGCCGATGGGGCCTCGCTAGGCATGAAGCGGCTGGACATGGCGAGCGTGCGTGCTCAGAACTGTGCCCGCTGCCACCACATCACCGACAAGCGTCTGCTGGCCGCCGGGCACCCCACCGGGCAGGGCTTCACGCTGAGCGAGCGCAACGAGCGCATCAAGCACTGGGACAACTCCGACGCGCTATCCGCCAGCGCGCTCGACGATGCCTTCCGCCAGATCGTAGGCTCCCGCCCCATTCCGGAGGTCGAGGTGGTCGAGCCCCCCAAGCTGGCGACCTCGGACGGGGCTTCGGAGCCGTCCCAACCCTCCGCCGATGAGGAAGCGTCCGCCCAGCCTGCACCGCCGCCCCAGACCCGCACGCGACCGGCGGCCCGCTCCGCCGTTCCGCCGCCCCGTAGCGTACCCTCCTTCACGCTGCCCGCGTTCCCGGAGGTCAGCGACAGCACCTCTGTGGACAGCTTGCTGCTTCTCCTGAAGCAACGGCTGGAACTGCTGCACCAAAAGGTGGAGGGCAACTAATCTGCACTGTTCATCCAATGCCTAGAACAGGACAAGTACTTGCCTCGGGACCTGCGTGAGACGTGGTGCGCGACCCGGGATCGAGACTCAAGCAGGATTCTCACGCCTCACGTTCATGAGCGGATCGGTGCCACATAGGACGCGATCCGGCGAACCCCACGTTTGATTTTCTGAACAGGAAGCAATCGTTGATATGAGTGCCACTGACACGAGCGAGCGCCGCCGCGAGCTCTACGCCGATCGATGGTCCGGCTTCGGCGAAAGTGCGGGGGTAAAGCGGATCTACGACAAGCCCACCGTCGAGCAGCTCCAGCAAATGGAGCTCTTCCGGGAGTACGACGCGTCGTTCCTGGAGCGTCAGACCCAGGACCTCGCGTTCGTCGAGTGGGAGCCCGACGCCACGCTTTTCGAGGAGGGGAGCTACCTGGACCTTGCCTTCTTCATTGTCGAGGGGGAGGTGGAGCTGTTTCTGGAGGAGCACGAGCGGCAGAAGCAGCGGTCGGGCACCCGGACGGAGCCCATTTTCGATTTCACAAGCATGCTCGGATCCGAAGAGGAGTCCTCCGACCCGGAAGCGACGTCTTCGGGCGACACGATGCTGGCGTCAAACCTCTTCGAGCAACAGGTGGTGCAAAAAAAGGAGGAGGACAGCACGCCCGAGACGACGCTTCTGGCGACGATGGATTTTAACCTGCCGTACGGGGAGCGCAAGCGCCTGGGCCCGGGTGAGATCTTCGGCGAGATTGGGGCCCTCAACGGGTGGCCGCAGTCTGTAACGGCCCGCACGGCGACCCCCTGCACGCTTCTACAAATTCGGCTGCCGGCCTTGCGGGCGCTCAAGAAAAAGTCGGATGCCTTCAAGGAGTGGGTGGACACCACCTACCGGGAGCGGGAGCTGCACAGCCAGCTCCGGGCGACCCCGCTCTTTTCGGACGTCGATCCGGACATTCTCGACACGCTGGCTGAGCGCGTCGAGCTCGTGTCGTGTGAGCCAGACGAGGTGCTCGCCGAGCAAGGCGGGACCCCCGATGCGCTCTATCTCGTGCGGTCGGGGTTTCTCAAGCTGACGACGCAGCCCGGGGACGAACCGCTCACGGTCTCCTATCTTAGCAAGGGAATGACGCTAGGGGAGGTCGAACTACTGATCGATGAGCTGGACGGCTGGCGCTACACCGTGACGTCCGTCGAGTACTCCGAGTTGGTGCGCATCAGTCGCGCCGATCTGCGCGCTCTCCTGGAGGCGCACCCGACCGTTGGGGAGCGGCTGTGGCGCGCCGCGGTGGAACGAGTCAAGGAAACCGGCTATGCCCAGAAGCACCCCGAGAAGGGCGAACTCCTCGAATTCGGCCTCGAACGAGGGCTGGTAGAGGGCAACAGCATGCTGGTGATCGACCTGGACGTGTGTACCCGCTGCGACGACTGCGTGCGGGGCTGCGCGGAAACGCACGGCGGCCGCCCCCGCTTCGTCCGGGAGGGCGAGAAGTACGAGAACTTCCTCGTCACGCGGGCCTGCATCCACTGCGAGGATCCGGTCTGTCTTGTCGGCTGTCCCACGGGCGCCATCCACCGGACGGACGTCGGGGAGGTGGTCGACATCGACGACGACCTGTGCATCGGATGCGGCAACTGCGCCGACAAGTGTCCCTACGACGCGATCACGATGCACGACACGGGCGAGACCTGGCCCGACGATGCCCTGCCCTCCTACCTGCAGGGCCGCGACCGGGAGGTGGCCAGCAAGTGCGACCTGTGCTACGAGTCAGAGTCCGGGCCGGCCTGCGTGAACAACTGTCCCCACTCCTGCGCCTTCCGGGTTGGCAGCATGGACGAGTTTCAAGAGCTTATGGACGTAGAGCACGCAACACCATGAAAAAGACGGCGGTCTACCAGCGCAAGCGCAAGCAGGCGTCGCGCTGGTACAACAAACTGATCAAGTCGCCCGCCTGGCTGCTCGCCTTCGGCGTCGCGGTCGTAGCGTGCCTGGGGACGTACGCGGCGAATGCGATCCTCGGGCCCGTGGCCCCGAACACCACGTGGGGATGGGGCTACGGAATTGCCGCCACAGTCCTCTTCGTGGGCACCATGGCCTATCCCCTGCGCCGCCGCCTGATGCGCTTTCGGCCCGGGCGCACGTTTCACTACCTGCAGTTCCACCTCTACGCCGGCACCCTCTTCCTGCTTCTCATGTTCATGCACACCGGATTTCAGCTGCCGGAGGGCGTGCTGACCTGGTGGCTCTGGTTCTTCAGCCTGTGGATCGTCCTGAGCGGCATTCTCGGGGTGGGGCTGCAAAAGTGGATTCCCACGCTGCTGGCCTCCGGCCTGGACGTGGAGATCAACTACGATCGCATTCCGGAGCTCACCGAAGAACTCCGTGAGCGGGCCGACGATCTGGCGTCCGAGAGTGCCCCAGAGATTCGCCGATTTTACCGGCGGAAGCTGGCCGATGTCCTGGAGGCCCCTCGCTTTCGCCCGCTCTACTTTCTCGACGTGACGGGCGGACGAATGGCCCACGGACGCCAGTTCGATCACCTGCGCAGCGTGCTTCCGGCCGAGCAGAAGGAAAATCTGGACGACCTCGAGCAAATTCTCCGCACGAAGCGCCAGATTGACGCCCACTACACGTTGCAGACCCCGCTGCGCTGGTGGCTGTACCTCCATCTGCCGGTGGGGCTGCTGCTCATCGTGCTGATCGGTCTCCACATTTTCACGGTGCTGTATTACTGATGGCGGACAAACGCAAGAAAGGCTATTTTGGCGACGGGCTGCTTCCGGTGGCCAAGAGCTATTTGTACCCCAGTGCCCGCACGGGCGCGGTGTGGGCCGGCGTGCTGGCGATGCTCCTGATCTTCGGGATCTTTTTCTACGACGTGCAGGGCCGGCAGGGCGCGCTCGTATCCAATGGGCCGCTGTCTACCCATCACGCGACGTTCGGGAAAGATTGCTCGACGTGCCACAATTCTTTTCAGGGAGTCACGAATGAAAAGTGTGGGACCTGCCACGAGAAATACGGCAGGAAACTCGGGCGCTTCTCCTTCGAGATGCACTACCTGTACCGCACCACGGACTTCTCGCGGCTGCAGTCGTCCCCCAACGAGCAGCCGTGTGCCACATGTCACACCGAGCACCAGGGGCGGAACGCGTCGCTCACGGACGTTTCCGACGAGCAGTGCACGACGTGCCACAAGTTCGGCTCCTTCAACACGGGTCACCCGCAGTTTGAGTTTGCCCGCGACTCCCTCCAGGACCGCGGCAACCTTGCGTTCCCCCACACTGTGCACGTCAACCAGGTCATGGAGGAGGAGGATCTGGTGGACGTGCAGAAGAGCTGCCTGTACTGTCACAACGCGGAGGAGAGCGGGAAAGGCTTTAAGCCCATCGACTTCGAAGAGCACTGCGGGTCCTGTCACCTTACAGCCAACACGGCAACGCCCTGGCTACAGACAACGGACAATCTCTCGTCGTCGCCGGGCGTGCTCAGCCTGCAGACCATCCGCGCACAGTCGGAACCCGGCACGCGCTGGGCCTACTTCTCCAATCTGAATGAGTACGAGTCCCGGGCCGGACGGGTGCGCAAGCGCCCGCTCTACCACAAGGATCAGTGGATTATGGAGAACCTGAAGCAGCTGCGTGAGGTGCTGTATCCGTCCGCCGAGCTGGCGTCGCTACTTAAGGCGTCGGCAGACGTGCCGCCCCGCAAGGCGAAAAAGCTGTACAAGGAGGCCCTCGGCACACTTCGCAAATACGCCGAGGAGCTGCGCGCCCAGCCCTCACAGAAGGTACAGCAGGAACTGCGCCGGGTCGAGAAACTGCTGGACATGATTAAACAGCGGCTTGAGGATCCGCTGGCCCCGGTGGACGAGACCCAGTTTGTCCTCAGCCCGGCCGAGCTGAATCCGGATCTGAGCAAGGAGCAGGTGGCGTCCTACCGCAAGACGATCGACAAGCTGACGCAGCCCTGTCAGACGTGCCACCGTGTCGAAAATGCGGCCATCGCCCGGGTGCAAAAAGATCAGGACAAGCTGGTCCGCGCCGAGTTTAACCACGGAGACCACATCATCCACACCAACTGCCTCGACTGCCACAACCAGATTCCCATCCGGAAGCACGCGGCTCGGGACACCCGGGCTCCGACATCGAAGGATCGGGCGGCCATCTTCAACCTGCCCACCATCGAGAAGTGTCAATCCTGCCACTCGAACGGGAACGCCCCTACCACCTGCGTGTCCTGCCACGTCTTCCACCCCAACAAGGAACGGTCCAATCTGCTTCGCTACGCACAGTAGACCGACGACCCTGGACGCGGAGATCTTTTTTTCGCGGCTCGCCGTCTTCCGTCTCGACGAACGCAGCGTGCGGGGCGCAACGGAGTTAGTCATGTGTGACAAGCACCAATCATGAGGGGTCTCAAATGAGTGCTCGCCTCTTTTGCAAGACCGGAGCACTTTCCGGCTCGGAATACCACATCGGTGAGGACGCGACAATTGGGCGGGGGGCGGAGAACGACATCACGCTGCCCCCCGACGCCGTTTCCGGACAGCACGCCCGCATCTTCTTCGACGACGACGAAGGCTGCTACGTGCTGGAAGATCTCGACAGCAGCAACGGCACGCAGCTCGACGACACGGAGGTGATCGCCCCCGTTCCGCTGAAGGACCTCCACGTCATCACGTTTGCCCGGGAATTGGACTTTATCTTCTTGGCCGCCAGCGAAACGGCCGCTGCCTCGTCTGCAGAAGGGGCGAAAACCCAACTCGGAGCGGCGCCGGAGCCCCCCTCCACCCTCCCAGGCGAGGATGCACCGAAGGGGGAGCGTACGCGTATCGGGCAGGGGCCTGGCGCACCGCCGGGGCTCTCTGACGAGGAATCCACGCCCGAGGTCGGAGAGGAAGACACGACCGAGGAGGATCGCACCCAGTTTGGCGAGTCGCCGCCGGAGATTCCCGATCTTTCCGACGAAGAGGAGCCGGAAGAAGGCGAGTCGGAGGGGGAGCGCACGCGCCGCATGGAAGAGACGCCCGGCGGGCTGCCGGACCTTCCCGACGAGGAGCCCACGTCCGAGCCCGAAGAGGAGGACCCGACCGAGGAGGAGGGGCGTACCCGGTTCGGCGAGTCTCCGCCGGAGCTTCCCGATCTTTCCGAGGAGGATGCGCCGGAGGACAAGCGCACGCGCATCGGCGGCATGGGGGAACCGCCCTCTGAGCTTCCTCCCGAGGAGCCGGAGGGGGACGAGAGCGACGAGGACGAGCATACGCAGAGGGGAGCGGATGCACCCGTCCTTCCTAATTTCCCCGAGGGCGAACCGTCTGCCGAGAAGGATCCGGCCGACGAGGCCTCGCCGCAGTACGCCCTGCAGGTGATCCTGGAAGGCACTCCCCAGGGCACGCATTCCCTGCCGGAAGGCGAGGTGCTGATCGGTCGCTCGTCGGACTGCGACATACAGATCGAGGACCCCGGCGTGTCGCGTCAGCATGCCCGGCTCATCGTGAAGCCGGGAGAGGTCGTCGTGGAGGACGTAGGCAGCAAGAACTTTACCTTCGTCAATGAAGAGCGGCTTACCGGACCGACTCCCCTTTCGCCGGGTGCTGAGATTCAGTTCGGCCTCCAGGCGAAAGCCCTCCTGCAGCGCACATCAGCCTGACGATTTTTCGTTGACCAAGCCAGTCCTATGAGTACCGAAGTCTTGCCCGACGGCACATTCAAGCTGCGCGATTCTGTCGAACTGCCCGACGTGCTGGACATGCTCATCGTGGGGGGCGGGCCCGCCGGCACCGCCGCGGCGTTCCGCGCCAAGGAGCTGGGCCTCGATGCGCTCGTCATCGACTACGACGACCTCATGAAGCGCATCCGCGACTACGCCAAGGACAAGCTCATTCTTCCGCACTTCGGCGGCGGGGACAAGATGAAGTTTCCCGAGGGGGACGAGCTCATCAGTTGCCTTCACTTCGACCCCATCGACAAGGACGACATGTGCGAGAAGTGGAAGGGGTTCTACCGCGAGTACAACGTGCCGGCCAAGGTTGGCGTGGAGCTCACGGACGCCGAGCCGCGGGACGAGGGAGGGTGGGAGGCCGTGACCTGGAACCACAAGACCAAGGAGGAAGAGCGCTATCTTACGCGTCACTTGGTGATTGCAATGGGCCGCGGCGTGCCCCGCCGGTTCGACATTCCCGGCAATACGGACGGGATCGCCCACCGCCTGGACGATCCCGAAAACTACGTGGGGCCTCCAACCTGCGTCATCGGAGGGGGCACCTCGGCCGCCGAGGCCGTCATCGCGGTCTCCAACGCAAAGGAGGAGGCCGACGACGACTGCCCGGTGTACTGGTCGTACCGCGGCGAGCAGATGCCGAAGGTATCGAAGGCCCTTTCGGAGGAGTTCTTCGACGCCTACGTGCGAAACGGCAACATCCGCTACCTGCCGAACAGTGAGCCGGAACTCGTGTCGACCGGGCCGGACCGCAACGAGTTCCTCTCCCTCCGCATCGATCGAAAGGAGTTGGAGGGCCGTCCCATCGAGAAGTCCCATCTGGAGTTTCCCAAGGAGCATTGCATCGCCTGCATCGGGGAGGACATCCCCGAAGACTTTCTCAACTCGCTGGGCGTGCACATGGTTAAAGGCGGGCCGAAGAACAAGAAGCGGATGGCCGTGACGCCGCTTCTGGAAACCGAGCAGCCCAACCTGTACCTCATCGGCGACATTCTGAGCCAGGCCTACCTGGAGACGGACGACTTCGACGCCGATCCGGACACGTATCAGGAAATCAAGCACCGGGGCAACATCAAGTCGGCCCTCCGCGATGGCGTGTTCATCGCCGAGGTCGTCAAGCAAAAGGTGGAGGGCAGGCAGACGATTCAGGTCGACCTCACCTTTGCCGACGAGGAGGACGACGAGGACGTAGAGGGGCCCGAGGAGGAGTCCGCCTCGTTCGTGAAGACGATGGTAGGGGGGGAGTCCCCGACCGAAGAAGACGGGTCGGAGGACCGCAGCGTCGAGACGGAGGAGGCCGTGCTGGTACGCATCACGCCCGGCGGCGTGGAGGAAGAAGAGTTCTCCCTTCGCACGGAGGGGGCCACCACGATCGGACGCACGGAAGGCGATCTGACCTTTCCCGAGGACAATCGCCTGTCGAGTCCGCACGCCTCCGTCACCCATACGCCGGACGGCTACGTCCTGCGCGACGACGGCAGCAGCACGGGCACCTTTCTAAAGTTGCAGCCCGGGGACCGCACCGAGATGTCGTCCGGAGACTTGCTGCAGGTGGGGCGCCAGTTCCTGGTCTTCGGTCGTGAGGACGGACGGCCCCACATCGTACAGTACGACCAGACGGGACAGAAGGTGGACCGCTACGTGCTCTCCGAAGGCTCTTTCATCCTGGGCCGCCAGGCGCCGGACATCGTTCTCGATCCGGACGACAAAATCCTTTCGCGCCGGCATCTGGCCGTGGAAGTCCTCGAGGACGGCACCGTGACGGCCCGCGACCTCGACAGCCTGAATGGCTCGTTTCTCCGCGTACGGGAGGGCATGACGATTGAGCACGACGATGTCTTCCGGGTCGGCCAGCAGCTGTTTCGGCTCAGTCTGGAAGAGGTCACGCCGGCCAGCTCTACGGTCTTCCGCATGGAGCCGGACGAGGCTGAGCCCGAGGAGGAAGCCGCGGACGAAGAGGTTGCTCCCTCCGACGGGGAGGCGGAAGCTCCCACGGAACCGTCCGTCACCGTTCAGCCGGACGGCACGACGGTGCCGGTCGAAGACGGGCAGACGGTCCTCGACGCGATCAAAGGGGAGGGCCTCGTGGAGTACGAATGCGAGTCGGGGTTTTGCGGGATGGACGCCCTGCGGGTCGTGTCGGGCGGCGAGCACCTGAGTGCCCCGGGCGATCAGGAGGAGGACACCCTGGAGACGCTGTGCGACCTGGAGCCGGGCAACGAGCCGGGGCAGTGTCGCCTGGCGTGCATGGCCGAGGCCACCGGCCCGGTGGTCGTGGAACGGGCCGATGAATAGACCGGTCAGGGACTCAGAGACGGGCCCTGAGCCCAATTCCGCCCTCGATTCCTGTGATGCTTCCCATCGTGTACTCGGCGCTGGGCACGACTACAACCCCTTCCACGATCTCCAATCGGGGTTCGACACCGGCGGTCCCCAGCGTTTTGCGTTCGAACGACGAGGTTTCCTCGTACCAGCGCCCCGCCGCCGATACTTGCAGGTCGACTCGGTCCGTCAATTGGATTCTGTATCGCCCCCGGACCCCACCCTGAGCGGGAAGCACCTGGAGCGTCCGATCCGCACCGGTGCGGGGGGGCAAGGTGCTCTTCTCACGCTGCTGGTAGCGGCCGACGACCCGTATCGTGTACCGCTCCGTCTTTCGGAGATATTGCAGGCGCACAGAAATCTGATTGCCCACGTTAAATCGGTCGACGCCTCCTACGGTGTCGGTTCCGTACAGGAAATACGACACGTCCGCGGAAAGCGCCGAGGCTGGACTTAGGCGAATGTCGATGCCGCCGGTGAGGCGCCCTTCTTCGCCCGGATCGTATTCGGCCTGCTGGTCGACTGTCGGGCTGTAGCTCCCGTGATACCGAAACAACCCCCCAATCCCCACGACCACCGACTCGGTCACCGGCACGGCCCACGTGACCCCGGTGCCGGCCCCGAGGCCCTGTCCAAAGCTCGGCACACGAAACGGGTAGAAGTTCCGGCTCAGGAGCCGAGCCACGTCGAATTCGCCCTGCGTTAGCTCCTTCTTCCCAACCGGGGCATTGATGCTCGCGCTGGCAATGATACTTCCGTCCCCGACAGGCCAGGTGTAGCTGAGGGCAGCCCGCACGTCGCTAAGCCCCGAGAGGGTCGTCAGGTTGTCCCCGGTGGCGGAGGCCCCACTGCCCCGGATGCTCACCTGCCAGCGCTCCAGGAAAGGCACCACCGCCACGACCGGGACGCTCCATTGCGTGAGCGTGCGCCCCTCGTCTTCAAACCGCTGGTAGGTCGGCTGAAGGCGGATGCGAACTGGCCGCTCCCGACTGGTGAGCGCATTCGCAGCACTGGTCCTCGCCTGTCCCCTCGCAGAAAAAGTGCCGCTCCCCACTGCTCCCCAGAGGAGAAGCCCGACCGCCACGATCAGAGTCCGACTGGCGGGCAAGTGCTGGCGAATAGCGGGGAGATGTAAGCGGCACATGGCAAGAAGCATTGTTCCGCGAAAAGGATCATGGATTGTCCACTATGCCCGCTGGGGGCAGGGGCTTAGTGGATCACCGAGATACGCTGGGTGGCCGACATCGACTCGGTTTTCAGCCTCACGAGATAGACCCCGCTGGCCACCTTGGCCGCATTCCAGCGAACCGTATGGTACCCCGCCTCTTGCCGGCCATCGGCGAGGGTTTTTATCGTTCGGCCCAACAGATCGTACACCCGAACTTCCACCCGCTGGGCCTCCTTCAGGTGGTAGTCAACCGACACGGCCCCCCGCGAAGGATTCGGATAGACCGCCCGCAGGCCAGTGCGCTCCGGCTGAATGCTCTCCGACTTCGCCTCCGCAAAGCGTTCGGTTCCTACGATGAGCCGCAGATGCCGCACGGGTTGCTTGCCGGTGAGCCGAAGCGTGAAGGTTCCATTCTCCCCAACCGGGATCGGCCGCCCGGTGTCCCGGTCCAGCAGGTGGCGCTCGAAGTCTTGGGGCACGTCCCCTCGGACCTGCAGGCGCCCCCATACCGTGTGTGGCTTGCTTCCGGCCCCCGAGGCTGACACCTTCAGGTCCCATGTCTGTCCCTTCGAGGATGGAGGCCGAAGACTTCCGGCCAGCTGCATTGGGCGGCCGCTGGACGTCTCCTCCACCACGACGAGCCGCAGATCTTCGTCGCTGATCGGGGGGGGCTCGGCGACGTCCTCGGTCCGGACCCCGGAGTGACCGGCTTCGGCTACCCCCACCACATTCTGGACGTCCCGCAGATCCGGTGCTCCTGCCCGCTTCAGCCGGGCATTCAGTCGCAGGGCGTAGGTCGGCCGCACGTCGAACATCGACTCGTCGCCAAACAGCGGGTTCTTGCCGGAGGCGTACCCTCTTCCTCCCTCCTGAGCAGCCCCCACGCCGGTCTCCTGCGGAGGAACCGAGATCTGCACCGCCGACCCGCCGGGATTGCACACCCAGTAGCCCGTCCAGGGCTCAAGCACCTCCACCCCGAAGTTCAGGGAGTCTGTCGTCGTCGGATCGTAGGCTACAGGAGACATCACCGACCCGCTCCCCTCGACCTCCGACCAGGCGACTGGGTAGGGACGCGGGTTGGCCACCTGCGAGCAGCCGGGCGGAAGTTCGATTGGGAGGGGGGCGGCCGGGACCGAGCGGCCCGGTCCGACGTCAAAGGTTGAGCGTCCCTCCCGGGTCTGGCCGGACCGTGTGATGAGCCAGTAGGCACGGCCGGGCACCAGCTCGCCCTCACCCGACCTGGACGCGTGTTCCTCGGTGGTAATTTCCTTGTATTCGTCCGCCTGCGGGCTCCAGCGCAGGAGCCGCCACTCGGACCGGTCAACCCTTCCAAAGTCGTCGCGGAGTTGGGCAAGGGCCCTGGTCGTATCCAGGCGCACCGGCACCGAGATCATGCGGTACCGGTCCGGGGCGAGCGTTACACCTGCCCGCATACGGCGTGTCCGGACCGGCACGCTCTGTGGGACCTCGGGCGGCGCCGTCGTCGTGGTGGTTCCGTCCGAGAGACGGACGTAGTACTGTAGGCCCCGTTTGGTCACTGCCGACCCCGGAACGGTTCCCTCGTAGGCCGACTGGCCGGTTGGCTCTAGCCCTGTCGACTGGAAGTCCTGCCTTCCCACCTTCCGGTAAAAGAGCCGCCGCTCGGTAGGCGTAAACGCCTCGGACACCGTCACTTTTACGGTTAGGGGCTCTCCGGAGTCGGGCACTTTCGGGGTCCGCTTGACGCTCTGAATAGGGGCCAGCACGTCTATCGTCACCGTGGCCTCGTTCGACCTGGCTCCGTCGTCGTCCTCGACCGTGTAGGCGTAGCTGTCTGTACCGGTAAAGCCGGCGTCGGGGGTGTAGGTAATCGTTCCGTCACTGTTTGCGGACGCCGACCCGTTGGAGGGGTTGGTCTGGACTTGCACCGTCGAGGCATTTAGTCGTCCGTCCGGATCCGAATCGTTGGCCAGCACGTCTGTCGTGACCGGCTGGCTCTCGATCGTCTGGTTGCTGTCGTCCGAAGCGGTGGGCCGTGCGTTCACTGCAATCATCACCTCCGCTTGATCGGTCCCTCCCCTCCCGTCGGCTGCCTCGTAGGTGAACGCATCCGCCCCAGCAAAATCCTGGTCGGGCGTGTACTCGAACGATCCGTCCCCCTCCAGCGTGACCGTTCCGCTGGTCCCTCCCGACACCAGCGAGGCACGTAGGGAGTCCCCATCCGGGTCGCTGTCGTTGTCGAGCACGCCGGGGGCCGAGACCGATAGCGTCTGGTTCCTGTTCGTTCGGAACGAATCGGCGGAAGCGACTGGAGGGTCGTTCCGCGGCTCCACGGTGATGGTCACCGAGGCGGTGTCGGCCGCGCTGCTGTCGTCGGCGGCCTCGTACTCGAAGCTATCGGTGCCGTTGAAGCCTGCGTCCGGGTCGTACGTGAAGGAGCCGTCGGCGTCGAGAGTGAGGCTGCCGCT
>NZ_JBDGQQ010000016.1:0-15076 GCF_042218895.1 Salinibacter sp.
GATGCGTGACACGTGATGCGTGAGACGTGAGGAAGGCGTCACTGCCAATCATTGCACTCACGCATCAATGATCACGCATCACTCCTCACGCATCACACACAGTGCTACGACGCCACATCCGAGGGGTCCGGCAATGCGTCCGCCGGGGCGTCCTGCCAGGTGTTCGAAAGAGAGGGCGACACTCAGGCGTTCGTGGAGGCCTGCGACGTGGCCGCCTTCCGCTTCAGGGCCGAGAGCCAGCGCGTGATGTCGATGTCCTTCGGGCACGCCTCGTTGCAGTTGAAGATGGTGTAGCACTTCCAGAGGCCGTCCGGTGAGTCGACCACGTCCAGGCGCTCCTCGGCCCCGTCGTCGCGGCTGTCGAACGTGTAGCGGTAGGCCTTCAGCATGGCGGCGGGCCCGAGGTAGTCGGGGTCGGCCCAGGTAGAGGGGCAGGCGTGCGTACAGGCCCCGCACATGATGCACTTCGTGGCGTCTTCGATCATCGCGTGCTCCTCCGGGCTCTGTTCGTACTCGCGCTCAGGTTCGGGCCCGTCAGTGATGAGCCACGGCTTAACCTCACGGTACTTCTCGAAGAACCGGCTCTGATCAATGATCAGGTCCTTGATTACCGGAGCCGAGGGGAGCGGGGCAAACGTGATCGTGTCTCCGTCGCCGTCCACCAGATCCTGCACGAGCACGGAGCAGGCAAGCTTATTCTCACCGTTGATCTGCATCGCGTCGGACCCGCAAATGCCGTGCGCGCAGCTCTTGCGCAGCGACAGGGTGCCATCGATGTGCCACTTCACGTGCAACAGGAGCGAGAGGGCGCTGTCGAGCGGATCGGCCGGGACTTCGTACGACTCCCAATGCGGCTCCTCGTCCTCGTCGGGGTTATACCGTTTAACCTCAAGAATGAGTTGCATCTCAGCCATGAATCAATAGACCTCTTTGCGGATGGAGGCAAAAGCAGTGAGGGGACCGCAGCTCTCTGTCCCGTTCTTAGTAGCTACGCTCCTTGGGCTCGAACCGGGTGATGACAACCTCCTTGTCGTCGAACTCGAAGTTGCCCGCGCAGTCGCTGTGGAAGAGCGTGTGCTTGAGCCAATCCTCATCGTTTCGCTCCTCGTAGTCTTCCCGAGAATGTGCTCCGCGGCTCTCCGTGCGGTGTCGGGCCCCCGCCGCGATGGCCTCGGCGTAGTCGACCATGAATCCAGCTTCGACGGCGTCCATCAGGTCAGTGTTGAAGCGCTTGCCCTTGTCTTCCACGACAACATTTTTTGCCCGTTCCCGGAGCTGCTCGATGTCGTTGAGGGCGGTTGAGAGGGTATCGTCGTTGCGGAAGACGGAAACGTTTTCCATCATCGTCTCCTGCAGCTCGGTGCGCACGTTGACAATCGGCTCCCCTTCATCGCGCGTGTTCGAGAGCAGGTTGTCGAGCATGTCGCGGGTGTCCTTCTCCGGCTCGTCGGGCAGCGGCGCGTAGTCCTTGCCCTGACGCACCTGCTTGGCCATCTCGATGCCAGTGCGCCGGCCCATCACCACGAGCTCCAGCAGGGCATTGGTGCCGAGGCGGTTGGCACCGTGAATGCTCACGCAGGCGCACTCCCCGACCGCGTAGAGGCCCGGCACGAAGTTGCCCCGTTCGCCCACCTCCACGTGCCCGTCCTCGTTGGCCGGAATGCCGCCCATCGCGTAGTGGCAGGTGGGCACCACCGGAATGGGCTCCTCCTTCGGATCCACGCCCATGTACGTGCGCGAGAACTCGGTGACCTCCGGCAGTTTGTTGTCGAGGATCGAGGGCTCGAGGTGCGTAAGGTCGAGGTGCACGTAGTTTTTGCCTTGAACCCCACGCCCCTCGCGGATCTCCTTGTAGATACACTGGCTCACCAGGTCGCGTGGGGCGAGGTCCTTCACCGTCGGCGCGTAGCGCTCCATGAAGCGCTCGCCCTCGCTGTTGCGCAGAATGCCGCCCTCCCCGCGGGCACCCTCGGTGATGAGGATGCCGAGGCGGTAGAGGCCGGTGGGGTGGAACTGCACAAACTCCATGTCCTCCAGCGGGATGCCGTTGCGCAGCATAATGCCCATCCCGTCACCGGTGCCCGCGTGGGCGTTCGAGGTGGTCTCGAAGGCGCGGCCGTAGCCGCCCGTGGCGAAGCAGACCTGTTTAGCGTGGAACGTGTGGACTTCGCCGGTCAGCATCTCGTAGGCCACCACGCCGGCGCACTCGTCGTCCTCGGTCATGATGAGGTCGAGGACCTGAAACTCGTCGTAGAACCGAACGCCCTGCTTCGTGCACTGGTCGTAGAGCGTGTGCAGGATCGTATGGCCCGTGCGGTCCGCCGCGTGGCAGGAGCGCTTGACCGGGGCCTCGCCGAAGTTGCGGGTGTGGCCGCCGAAGCGCCGCTGCGAGATCTTCCCCGCCTCGTTGCGACTGAAGGGCACGCCGTAGTGCTCCAGCTCCACGATGGTGCGGGGCGCGTCCTTGCAGAGCGCCTCGATGGCGTCCTGGTCGCCCACGTAGTCGCTGCCCTTCACCGTGTCGAAGGCGTGCCAGAGCCAATGGTCTTCCTCTTCGTTGCCCAGGGCCGCGGCGATGCCGCCCTGTGCCGCTCCCGTATGCGAGCGGAGCGGGTGCAGCTTCGAAACGACCCCTACGTCGGCGCCCCCTTCCCGAGCGTAGAGTGCAGCCATCAGGCCGGATCCGCCCGCCCCAACAACAACGACATCGTGCTCGAAAGTCATGGTGCGTGTTGCGTATTTCAGTCTGAAACTACTTCTTCGCTGTGCTCAGAGCGCGTGTTGCGTATTTCGTGCTGCGTATTGCGTGGAGAGTCCACTGAGTGTCAATGGCTCCAGCACGCACTGCGCGCTAATTCTCCGTCACCATCCGGCCGTGATCACCGAGTAGAGGCCGATGATGAGCAAGGCGAGGGCGACGGTCCATGACAGCGAGCGCGCTATCAACCGTCCCATCGGGTTCCGGATGTAGTCGGTCAAAACGTTGTTGAGGCCGTAGAAGCCGTGGTGAAGGGCGACGACGAGGAAGAGGATGTTGAAGCTCTTCCAGAGGACCGCATAGACCGGATCGGCCAGCCGCTGCATGACAACCTGATACGGGGTTACCTCAGCATCGGGGCCCATGCGGGCTCTCACGCCCTCCTTGGCCTCCTTCGGATAGTCCGGCATTTCACCCTTCTCAGTGACGACCTCGTGGGTCACCGATGCGGCCTGATGGTCGTAGTGCTGCACCCAGAAGTGGGTAATCAGCATGAAGATCAGGAAGGTGCCGGTAATTCGATGAAGAAACCAGTTCAGCGCGTTGGTCTGGGAGGCAGACATGGCGGATGCAAACCTGTGAGGAGCGGGCGCGGATCAGGGGCAGTCAGGGACACGCTAGAGGAAGAGCGTGGGCATCGAGCCGGGACCCAGGAGCCATTCGCCGAGAGCATAAATGGAGGGCCAGCCGCCCACGAGAATGATGACTGCTGTCACCGCGCCGAGCGTCCAGAACAACTTCTTCTGGTTCGGACTCCAGCCCAGAAAGTCGATGAGCACGATCCGCAGGCCGTTCATGGCGTGGTACGCCACCGCGACCAGCAAGAGAAACTCGCCCACCTTGAAGATAGGGCTGTGGTACTTGGCGATGAGCGCATTGAACGTTTCGGGATCGCTCAGCGACTTCAGGCCCCAAATGTGGATGATCAGGTACACGACCAGTCCAACCCCGGTGAGGCGATGCATCATCCAGGCAAACATCCCGGTGCGGATGCGATACCTCTGAAAGCGGCTCTCCTGCTCGGTGATCGCGTCTTCCGTGGAGGCGGGGGTCGCGGAACGTTCTTGGGTGTCAACTGCCATGGAGCGGAGAAGCGTTATGATGCAAGCAGCAGGTTGAGCGGTACGGCGGGCCCGCGCAGAACAAATCCTGCACCAGCAGAATCTTCGGCGGGACGCTCGGAATGAGGGAAGAGGTTAGAGGTTTCGGGGGATACCAATTCGTTTCGGGAACCGAACAGTAGTTAGCGTTCCTCGATCGGCGTCACGGTGCGGTTGTGCTGCCCTGTGTACTGGGCCCGCGGGCGAATGAGACGGTTGTCGGCCCATTGCTCGAGAAGGTGGGCAGTCCATCCGGCCGTGCGGCTCAGCGCGAAGATGGTCGTAAAGAGGTCGGGGGCGAGCCCCAACTGGTAGTAAGTCGAGCCACTGAAGAAGTCGACATTCGGGTCGATGCCCGTCTCCTCCTTCATCGTTTCGAGGATGGCCGACGTGTATTCGTACCACTTCATCTCGCCGGCCTCCTCGCTCAGTTCCTTCACCATGCCACGCAGGATGGCGGCGCGAGGGTCCATGGTGTCGTACACGCGGTGACCAAACCCCATGATGCGCTCGCCCTCGGCCAGGCGCTCCTTCACGTACCCGGCAGGGTCGGCCCCCGTCTCGTCGATATCGAGTAGCATGCGCATGACTTCCTGGTTGGCACCGCCGTGCAGGGCCCCCTTGAGGGCACCAATGGCGCCCGACACCGCCGAGTACATGTCCGAGAGGGTCGAGCCAATAACGCGGCTGGTGAACGTGGAGGCGTTCAGGCCGTGGTCGGCGTGGAGCACAAGGCAGACGTCAAAGATTTCCTCGGCGGCCTCCCCCGGCGCCTCGTCGTTGAGCATGTAGAGGAAGTTGTGCGCCATCGAGCCGTGGTCGAGCGGCGAAACCGGATCGAGCCCTTTGCGGAGCCGATCGAAGGCGGCGATAATCGTTGGGATTTGGGCCAGGATGCGATCGGCCTTCCGGTGGTTGGCGGCCTCCTCCGTCATGTCGGCCTCCTCGTCGTAGAGCCCCAGCGTGGAAACGGCCGTGCGCAGGACCGCCATCGGATGAGCGTCGTCCGGCACGTTCCGGAGGACGTCCATCACCGGCGACGGCAGGGCCCGCTCGCTCTGCAGGTGCGCCCGAAACTCGTCGAGCTCCGCCTGGGACGGAAGCGAGCCGTGCCGCAAGAGGTAAACCACCTCCTCGAACGTCGTGTGCTCGGCCAGATCGTGGATGTCGTAGCCACGATAAATGAGCTCTCCCTTCTGACCGTCGATGAAGGAAAGTTCCGATTCGACTGCGATCACGCCTTCGAGGCCTGGTGCTTTGACAGGGGCATCGTCGGTCGTCAACTCCGCTACAGTGTCTTGGGTGGCCATATCTGAAGAGGTGTATGTAGGTGCGAGAATGTGCTAGGGGCGGCCGCAGGGACGGCCGATGTCGCCGCAGCGCAGAGCACGAACGAGCAGGGAGTTGGGCGCGCCACAGACTTGGGTTTGTGCGGGGGCGCCACCGTTTCAGGCGCTGTGGCGTCGTTTCCGGACGTGGGCCAAAAAGCTTACATTGCCGCAAGTTTCTCTTCAACACAAGCTCTTTCAGAATTGCAGTATACAAAAAAGATGTGGTCGAACGCACGAATTTTGATTTAAGGGGGGGCCCCGCAGGAGAAAGAGCGGAGAACCGACCCCGGATCACTCCGGGAGGAGAGCGATACCTTTACATGCACTTAGCGCACGCTGGACGATCCTCGCGTGCACTTGGTGCTGCCGATCCCACGGGATGAACGCGGCGCGACAACGGATACACCGATCGCTCTGTACGGCAGACGCGCGGTGCGTCTCTCGTGTCGGGCCCCCAACACCTGTGCTTGGCCCGTGCGGACGGCAGCCGCCCTTGTTCGAAATGATCGCTCACGAGTTATCCGTGCCTGAGCATCCAGTGCCGGTACGAGGCGCGTCGGTGTGCCGCATAGCGGCCCCCAACTGTGGCCGGTTCGCCGCCTCGTTAACAGTTCCGTTTGGTCCCTCTGTTGATGTACCGCTTCGACTGATGCCACAAATCTCTCGTTGGGTCCGCACGCACTGGCCAGCGCTGGGGCAGGCACGTCTCCTCCCCACGTATGTCTAAAAAAATTATTTTCAACGTCGGTGAGCAGCAGACACGCATTGCCATCGTTGAGGATGGCGAGCTCGCCGAACTCTACATCGAGGACGCCGACAACGAACGCACGATTGGCAATCTGTACCTCGGGCGGATCCGCAAGGTGATGCCCAGCATCCAGGCTGCGTTCGTCGACATCGGCCAGGAGCAGGATGCCTTTCTCCACTTCTCGGATCTCTCCGACAACCTGCCCTACCTCCTAAAATTCCTCGGCCTGCAGGAGCCGACGGTGGAGTCCGTCGACGTGCCCGAAGGCCGGAAGGACTGGGACAAGCGCCCGTCTGATCTTCTGAACCGGGGCCAGGCGATCCTCGTCCAGGTCACCAAGGAGCCCATCGCGAACAAGGGCAGCCGCATCTCGACGGACATCTCCCTGGCCGGACGGTTCCTGGTGCTGGTGCCCCTGCAAAACTACGTGGCCGTCTCACGCAAAATCACCGACGAGCAGGAGCGCCGCCGCCTTGAGGCACTAGCCAACAGTCTCATCCCGGACGGCGTGGGCGTGATCGTGCGCACCGTCGCCGAAGACCGTGACGCGAAGTCGCTGGACAAGGACCTGAAGCTCCTGATGGAGCGCTGGCGCCGGGTCGAGAAGCGCCTCAAGAAGAAGCCCAAGCCGCCTGCACTCGTGCACGAGGACGTGGACATGGCCTCCTCCATCGTCCGCGACGAGTTTTCGGACGAGTACGAGCGCATTCTGGTCGACCACGAAGACCTCTACCACAGCATCCAGAGCTACGTCCGTGCCGTGGCCCCGGACCTGGTGGATCGGGTGGAACTCTACGACGGCCAGGAGCCAGTCTTCGAGGCAGCGGGCATTCAGCGCGGTGCCGATCGGGCGTTCAAAGACCGCGTGGAGCTGCCCTCCGGCGGGTATCTCTTTATCGAACAGACCGAGGCCATGCACGTCATCGACGTGAACTCGGGCCGCTCCGGCGAAGGCATGTCCCAGGCGGAGAACTCACTGAACGTGAATCTGGAGGCCGCTCGGGTCATCGCGCGGCAAATTCGTCTCCGCGACCTTGGGGGCATTATCGTGGTCGACTTCATCGACCTGTACGACGATGACGACAAGCAGAAGGTCTACGACGAGCTCGAACAGGGCTTCGAAGAGGACCGTGCGGTCACGAAGGTGCTCCCGATGAGCGACTTTGGGCTTGTCGAGATCACGCGTCAGCGACTGCGGCCCAGCATCACGACGACGTACTCCTCCGCCAACGGCGCTCCCAGTGAGGAGGATGGCGAGGACGAGGCGCGCGAGCAGCGCGACGCCAAGCGCAAGATCCAGCGACTGGAGCAGGAAGTCGAGGAGCGCGAGCGAGAGGTCGAGCGCCTCAAGGAAAAGGAAGAGACGTCGAACGGGGACGTTGAGGCTCTCCGTGAGCGAATCCGAACGCTCGAAGGGGAGCTTGAGCAGGCCCGCACCCAGCAACAGGCAGAGGCCGAGGAGGCGTCTGCCCCGACGACCCCGGCAGAGCAGCCGGCCGCGGTCCAGGCGGCAACCGATCCGGACGCGCTCGTGGAAGAGATCGAGCAGTGGGTCGCCGAACACGGCCCGCAGCACCGGGCAGTCACGCTGCGGGTCCATCCCTTCGTGGCCGCCTTCCTACGACGTCCCGTGCCCACCTATCCGACGCGCTGGTTCATGGAGCACCTGGTGCGGGTGCACCTGGAGGACGACGAAGACGTTCCCCCCCACACCTTTCAGGTGGCCGACCCCAGTTCTGAATCTCTACTCCCGGCGTCGCCGTGAGCCCGGACAGGCAGGAACAACCGCCCCAGCGCGCTGGGTAGACGCGACTCGACGCTATTCGGAGAGAGACAGACCACCTGCATGGACACGACCGCTGTCATCGAAGAGCTGGAAGACGTGGCCCACCGGCTCGGCATTGAGGTCCGGTCTGAGGCGGGCAACTTCCGGGGGGGACGCTGCGTCGTGGACGGGGAGGAGATCATCATGCTCAACGAGCACGATCTCCCAGAGACGCAACTTATCGTGCTGGCCGAAGCCCTTCGGGACGCCCCTCTCGACACCATCTATCTGAAACCGGCGGTGCGTCGGGCGCTCGAAGAGGCCGGATCGGGTCCTGAGCAGGGCGACGCTGCGTCGGGGGAGGCACCTCATGTCGATGACTGAGCCTGGGCGGGAGCCGGCATCGGATGGCGAGGAGCCGGACGGAAAGCCGTCGGTGTACGACCGTCACGCCTCTACCCCGCCCCTCTCCGTGACACTCCTTGGCACGGGCACCTCCACCGGGGTGCCCGTCATTGGGTGCGGGTGTGCAGTGTGCTCCTCCAACGACGATCGGGACACACGGACCCGCTGCGCCTGCTACATCCGCGTGGGCCCGATGGGGCTCCTCATCGACACGGGGCCGGACTTTCGGCGGCAGGCCCTGCGAGAGGACATCGACCGCATCGACGCGGTCTGCTACACCCACCACCACTTCGACCACGTCGTCGGCATCGACGACCTGCGGCCCTTCTTTTTCGACAACAGCCGGGCCATCCCGTGCTACGCCCACGCCGACACGGCCGAGGTGCTCCGGGCCCGCTACGAGTATCTCTTCGGGGCCAATCCATATCCCGGCGCGGCAAACGTGGAGATGAACGTCGTCGACGGGCCCTTTCGCGTCCCCAACCGCTATGACGACAGCCCCCCAGTGCCGGTGGATCCGGTGCTGCTGCGTCACGGCGAGATGCCGGTGTACGGGTATCGCCTCGGCCGCTTCGCCTACCTGACCGACGCGAGTGCCCTTCCGGAGGCGAGTTTCTCGCTGCTGGAAAACGTCGACGTACTCGTCCTCGACGCCCTGCGGCCCGAGCCGCACCCCACGCACTTCTCGTTCGACGAGGCGGTGGCGGTGGCCCGTCGCGTCGGCGCGCGGCAGACCTACTTCGTCCACATGACCCACAACGTGCACCACGCAGAAGCCAATGCTTCCCTGCCTGACGGCATCGACCTGGCCTACGACGGACTGACGTTCGAGGTCCCCAGCGCAGCACCCGCGTAGACGGGGCGGATCTGTCCTGCGAGGACTCCGTTCTCACGCCCAACTCATGTCCCGAAATGCTCCTTGTCCTCAACGGCCCCAACCTCAACCTTCTCGGCACCCGCGAGCCGGACACCTACGGCACCACGACGCTTGCCGACATCGAGGCCGACCTGAGGGACGCCTTTCCGGACGCGACGTTCCGCTTCGAGCAGGCCAATAGTGAAGGAACACTGATCGATTGCCTGCACGAGGCCCACGAGGACGCGGTGGACGGGGTGGTCTTTAATCCAGGCGGTTACACGCACACGTCCGTGGCCCTGCGCGACGCTGTGGCCGCCATCGATCCGCCGGTCGTGGAGGTGCATCTGTCAAACGTTCACGCCCGCGAGGACTTCCGGCGCACCTCGCGCATCGCCCCGGCCTGCGTGGGACAGATGAGCGGGTTCGGGGCGGCAGGGTATCGGTTAGCGGTGCGGTTCTTCGTGATGCGTGAGGATTGAGGGTCGTGGGAAGGGGCGATGTTAACACCTCAAATGCTCCCCTCGCCTCGCGCCTCTTGACCTTCGACATTCGAACTTCGACATTCGTTACTGATCCGATTGCGGGCTACAAAGGTCACATCGCCAGCGCCACGCTCTTCGGCGGAGCCTACCTTGCCTTCCTCGTCTATCTGTTCACCATCGACGCGGCCTACCAACAGTTTACAGTGCTGGAGCGTGCCGGCTATCCCCTGGCCTTGCTCACGCTCGCCCTGCTCTTCGGCCTCTGGCCGGACGTGGACACGGACTCGAAGGGACAGGAGGTCTTCTACTCGATTTTCTTTGCCGCGGACCTTTTCCTCATCGTGACGGAGCAGTTTCAGGCCGCGGCCTACCTGGGGCTCGTAGCGGTGCTGCTGGTCCTGAGCCGGCACCGTGGATGGACGCACACCTGGTGGGCGATGCTGCTCGTGCCGTCGCCGCTGCTCGTGCTTCCATACCTGCACATGCCGGGGCATCCGCTCGTGGGGCTTCCGTTCTACGGGGCCGCCGTGGTCGGGTACCTAAGCCACCTCGTCGTGGACCGCATCGCGTGACGAACGAGCGGACCGCCGCCGGATAGACAGGCCCCGCCACTGGGCTCTTCAGCGAATTGGCTCTGGTCATGGATGATGCCTCGGACGCTACTCCTCCCTCGTCGGGACCGCGTGAGGAGACTGGCACGGAGGAAGCAGGGGACAGCGCCGCCGGATCCGTAGCGGCCGGAATTTTCACCAGTCGGGTTTTTGGCCTGCTCCGAGAGCGGGCCGTGGCCTACTTCTTCGGGGTAGGGGCCCACGCCGACGTGTTGCAGTTTGCCTTCAGGTCGCCCAACCTGCTGCAAAACCTGCTGGGCGAGGGCACGATTTCGGCGGCGTTCATTCCCATCTATAGCCGCATGGTCGAGGAGGGGCGCCACGAAGAGGCCGGGCGCTTTGCGGGGGCAATCTTCGGGCTGCTGCTGGCCGTGGCGGGCGGATTCGCCCTGCTCGGCGTCGTGTTTGCGGACGCCATCGTGACGGTGCTGGCCCCCGGCTTCGGGGACGCAGCGCAAGCGACAAGCGGCGAGCCCCCGCTCAACCGGTTCGACCTGGCAGTGCGAGCCGTGCGCATCATCTTTCCAATGGCCGGCGTGCTCGTGCTATCGGCCTGGGCACTCGGCGTACTCAATAGCCACCGACAGTTCTTTGTCCCCTACGTCGCGCCGGTCCTGTGGAACGGGGCCATCATTGCCACCCTCGTCGGCGCGGGGTATGCCCTGGCGGGGACGCCCTGGGCCCCGTCGACCCTGTCAGGCGGCACCCTCACCCGCCTCCTCCTAATCACGTGTGTCGGGGCTCTCGGCGGCGGCCTGCTCCAGTTTGGCATTCAGTTGCCGTTCGTGCTCCGTCACCTGCGCGAGTTCGAGTTTTCGCTGTCAACCCGTGTGGAGGGGGTGCAGGAAGCGATCAACGCCTTCGGGCCCGTCGTGGCGGGACGAGGCGTGGCGCAGCTGTCGGCGTACCTCGACCTCTTTCTCGCCTCGCTGCTGACGGTGGGGGCCCTCAGCGCACTGCGCTACGCTCAGCTCCTCTACATGCTGCCCGTAAGTCTCTTCGGCATGTCGGTGGCGGCCTCGGAACTCCCCGAGTTGTCTCGCCTGACGGAGGAGCGGGTGGCGGCCTTCTCGGCGCGCCTGCGCCGCTCGCTGCGGCAGATCGCCTTCCTCACGGTCCCAACGGTGGTGGGCTACCTTGCCTTCGGGGTGCTGCTGGTGGGGGCCCTCTTCCGGACCGGTCAGTTTCAGGCAGGAAGCACCTGGCTCGTCACAATCGTGCTCGGCGGATACAGCCTCGGCATCCTGGCGACCACGATGTCGCGACTCCTCCAGAACGCCTTCTACGCAATTGGCGACACGAAAACCCCGGCCTGGATCGCAGGCCTTCGCGTGACGGTCTCGACGGTCGTGGCCGTGCCGACCATGTTCTGGCTCGATGCGATTCCGGTAGAGGCCGTCGTGGGTGCCCTGCCGGGGGAGCCCCTCTTTCTCGGTGCTCTTGGGCTGAGCGGGGGGGCCGCGGTAGGGGCGTGGGTGGAGGTGGGGGCGTTGCGTCGCGCCCTCCGCGGACCGATGCCGGACGCCCGAGTGCCGTGGGCTGCCGTGGGACGCATGGGGGGAGTGGCCCTCCCCGCTCTCGTCCCTGCGGCTGGGGTGTGGAAGCTCTTGCCAGCGTGGCACGTCCTCTTCGTGGCGCCGCTCGTGGTGGGCACCTACGCGGCCGTCTACCTCGGCGCGGCGGCCCTGCTCGGCTTCGACGAGATCGAGGTGTGGACGCGGCGATTCCTCACGTCGGACGCTGAGGAGTGATCGAGGCCCGTCCCGGGGCAGGCTCAGGTCCAGCGAGCCGCGGGTCGCGGCCCGGCTCTACGTTCACGACGCCCCGTCTCCCGACGAATTCAGACCTGGGGGGCGTGTCCGGGCTGGACTCTGCATCCGAGTCAAGGACCAGTGTCTCTCAACCGAAGGAACGGTTCCGCAATCGCTCTCAACGATCAATGCGGCGAATTTTGCGCTTCCCGGCCTCCTCGGGGGGAGAGCAAGAATTAGGGGGCACAGGAGCTGAAACCAGATTTCGGGTCGGTGCGCCCACAAATGCGTAAGCCCCCGGTAGCCAGGGGCTCACAGAGGGTGGGCCCTCCTGGATTTGAACCAGGGACCTCTCGCGTGTGAGGCGAGCGCTCTAAACCGCTGAGCTAAGAGCCCAGGTTCTAAGTGCGTGCACCTCAACGGGCGACGGGGGACCGTGTTCGGCGATGTCATCAGCGCGGTCCGAATCGCGCGGGCCTCAGCGCGTCCCGGCAGTCGTAAGGGGCGAGGCCTCGCCGGAGGTATCCGACTCGGAGACCGGCTCGATGGACTGGTGGAGAGGGAGCCTTCGCGGAGGTGCCGACGCCTCTTCGAGCCGGAAGGTAGGAGACGACCTCAGGGGGGGCGGTGTATCCGGAATGGTCGCCGGGACGCTCTGCTCTGCAGGAGAGGCGGACGACGTCCCCGAGGTGGGCGACAGCGGAGGCGGGCTCCTGAAGATCGCCCCTGCCAGGAAGCCGACGACGAGGGCCACGGCGACCGAGGAAGCAACCCCCATCGCAGTCAGGGGGCGTTTGCTTGCGAGGGTAGACAGAGGAGCCGACGACTGAAGAAAATCTTCCTCGACCTCGCTGCAGACTTGGCCCTGCGTGTCGGTAGAGGGGCCTTCCGGCGGGCCGCAGTTTTTCAGCAGCTCTCGCGTCTGGCGAAGGCGCTCCACGTGGGCCTTCAGCTCCGGGTTGGCCTCTACGTACTTCTCGAAGACAATCTCGAGGGAGGGGTCCATCGTGCCGTCCACATACTCGCACAGCCACTCGTCGAGCCACTCGTAATCGGGGGCTCCGTCGCAGGGCTCGTCTTCCCCGTCGAAGGGAGGCTGAGGGGTCCGCATGGCACAACGATCAGCCGGGTCTACATCTTACCTCGTGGACGGCATTCCAGCCGAGCTGCATCCCAACACGCCCCGGTCGCGAGGCACCGAGAGGGCGCGACCCACCCTGTGCTGTACCGGCTGGTGTCCCGGACGCATCCGGGATGAATTGTCACCTTCACGTATGTTGAGTGCACATCGCATGTTTCTCTGAATTGCCCTTCCGCGCTAGGACCCGCTCACCGGTGCGGGACCCGGAACCAGGCGCTCACAGCTGGGACCCCCGGGACGGCCTCGAGGGGCATCCGTTTCGAATGCCGGAGCAGGAGGGAGCAACCCCTGTTGGCTACGCCACGGCGGGACGAGCCTCAGGCGGCAGTAGGCGACGAACGAGGAGGGTCATCACGAGGGAGGCATTCCGGGCCGCACCGCCCTTCAGCTCGTAGTCCGCTGCGACGAGGGCCGAGTAGGCATCGGCGATCGCAGCCCGGTCGTAGCGCTGCGCGGCGTGCTTGTACTCTTCCACGAAGTACGGGTTGACGCCAATGTATCCGGCCAGGTCGTACTTGTTTTCGCGGAGCTTGCCGGGCTTCTGCAGCTTCCACAGCTTGTCGAAGTAGCCGTTGAGCACGGCCACCATCATGATGGCCTCGCTGCGCGGATTGGAGGCCTGCTGCAGAATGCGTTCGGCAATGCGGGCGGCGTCGGCATGGCGGCCTTCTCCGATGGCACTTTGCAGCTCGAAGACGTTGAACTCGCGGGTTTGGCCGCTGGCCGCCAGCACGTCGTCGGCCGTGAGGCGGGTGCGATCGCCGGTGAACGTCATGAGCTTGTCGATCTCGCTGGCGGCTCGCTGGAGGTCGGTGCCTACGTAATCGGCAAGCATCTGGATGGCCTTCGGCTCAATCTCGTAGCCCTGCCCCTGCACGTAGTCCTGAATCCAGTCCGGCATCTCGTTGTCGTAGAGGGACCGGAACTCGGACCACGTGGCCTGCTCCTTCAGCGCACGGTACGGATGAGCGCTCAGGTTCGGCTTCTCGGTGCAGGCGAGCAGCACGATGGCCCGCGGGTTGGGCTGCGCGGCGTAATCCTTGAACTGGCGGTTGTTCTCAAGCTTCTCGAACTCCCGCACGATCACGACGCGGCGCTCGGCCCCCGCCGGGAAGCCCTGGCACAACCCGACCACCTCCGACGCTTCGCTCTCCGACCCGTACACCACGTCGAGGTTGAAGTCGTGTTGGCTCGGGTCGAGGGCCTGCTCGATGAGCAAGTCCTGCAGCTCGTCGATGAGGAACGTTTCCTCCCCGAAGAAAAAGTAGAGGGGGTCGAAGTTCTGGTGCCGAAAGGCCGTGGCGAGGTCGTCGTACGACGGGCCCGTGTCTTTGGCCATTTTCGAAGTGCGAGTTTCGACTGTCGAATGAGTAAACGCGTCGTCCCAGCACTCGCCATTCGCAATTCGAAATTCGCAATTGCTTAGGTTGGGAGGGGTTCGTCGCGGTCGGAGAGGTGGGCGCCGTGCAGGCGATAGCCCAGGTCGCGGAGCCGTTGAAGATCCTCCTGGGTCATGCGGTGGACGAGTTCGAACAGCGTGTAGTGCTCGTCCTCAAGCGTAGCGGCGCGGTGCCAGGCCTCAGGCGAGAGCGCGTTCAGCCGGTCGACGAGCTGGTGCCGGGCCGCTTCTACGCGGTCGAGGATGGTCGTCAACTCCCGTTCGTTCCATCCGGCCTCGCGGACCTCGGCGTCAATGTCAACGGGCGACAGTGTGGGCTCATCCTCCTCCGTTACTCGTTCGATGCGGCCCGGACGTACCTCCTCGTCGAGCGTGGCGATGGCGCCGTAGAGCTCCTTCATCGTAAGGGCGCCCGGAGCCGGACGTCCATTTTTGATTTGATCGGGGACGCTCCCCACGACCGTTTGCAGGGCCTCGATCTCCTCGACCAGATAGGCGAGGTGGTCGATCAGAGCACCGCGGAGGTCCTCCGGATTTTGGGCCTGCGCCTCGTTGATGTCGATCGATTCGCGCATGGCGAGTACGGGCCGATGTGAACCAGCGTGTGAACATGGAAGGGACACTCACTGAGGGTAGGGGGAGAGGGCCCTCTCACATCTCCCTCCCAAGCCTAGGTCGCAGCGTGCTCGGTTTCCGGGGGACCCTGGCGGTCGGCGCCCCAATCCT
>NZ_JBDGQQ010000160.1:0-9050 GCF_042218895.1 Salinibacter sp.
GGGGACCTCGACGCTGGGCAGTGGACGGACGACACGCAGATGAGATTTGCCCTCGTCCGGGTCCTCGCAGATCAACTCGTTGACATCCCGCTTGACCTGCGCGGCACCTGCGGCCTCGCCAGCGTCGCGCCGATACGACCGGGGTGACGATGGGGCCCTGCACAGATGGGATGCGTTCCCGGCCGAGTGGTGGAACGGGCTGTAGGCTCGGGACGAGCTCCAGATGGAGGTGCAAGCCTTCTGGGACGCGCTCCTGAAGGATTAATAGCGGCACCGAGGATAAGGCGACAGTGAATTAGTAGTCCTCCAATCCCCCGTCTGAAATTGCTCCTATAACCCGTTCGAATCAGACGCGGCGTCTTAATTTCCACTGCTGGACGGGCCTGCCTGGTCGATTTTTTCCAAGAACGCCAAAAGGCCTGATTGCACCGCGGAGTCGAGCCGGAGAGGCATTCCGCCAATCGAGCCCTTCAGGGATGAGGCGGTTGCGATCTGTCGAAGCTTGTCAATTCCGATCTCAACAGTGGCAAACGTTCCGAGTACCCGGTTGACTTCGTTATCTGCAACCGTGCCGGGCAGGTTGGCCTTGGCCGAGGCGCTGCTCCAGTCGAACACCGACCCGTCGGCCGTGATCTGCCCGTTCACCCCTGACAAGCCCAGTTCTTGGCCCCCTCTCACGCTGAAAACGAGCTTGGCGGCATCGGGTGTGCAGTTCCGACCCTCACACTGTGCAACGACTCGCATGTCGATGGTCGAAGAGCTCCCATAACTGCCCCCTGAGCTCTGTGACACGGTAAAGGGACCCGTTTCGTATCGCATCTGGTTGTTCTCAGAATCGTACGAAGCGACCGTCGTGGCACCCCCTGTGCATCCGGCGAGGACCAAACTCGCGAGAAGAGCACATACCCAGAAGGTTCGCAGTGTCATGGTGCAAGTCGGTGCTACGGGAAATGAGTTAGACGACGTTCATCCGGTGCGTAGAGGATGCCTGACCGGGGCCACTCCTGTCTGCCGATTTCGGGACGTCAGGCGCGTGGGCATCGAATCCTCTCGGGGGCGAACAGGGGCGCTCTGTCGGGCAGAACGCTCCCATCCCTGTCGAGGCGAGCACGATGAACGAAACATAGGCGGATCCCGGACGGAAGGAGGATTCGGGACACAAAAGGATGACTTAAAGACATAAATACTCATTGGGTTCGGGCCCGCTCGAAATGGGCAAAGAAGAACTGAAGGTTCTGCCAAAGGCCCCCTGATGGTTGAGGGAATGCCGACGTAGCGTTCGATTTCCGAAACGCCTGCGTCGACGGCCTGCTCGATGAGGTCGGGATACAAAATGCCGCTGCGAGTTCGTCGGCGGAGCGGACGTCCACATGCCAATCGGCTGCGCCCCTGACCTGAAAGGCCGTATAAGGTGCCAGGGGGAGATGTTGGTGGGTGCTGCGACGGAACAGAGGAAGAAATCGTCTCTCAGACGCAGGCATCGTCCACGGGACACAGGGCACACAGGAAACACAGGTGGATCGTTGCAGAGATAAATGTGTGAGAGAAGACCCCGTAATGTTGCTCCGTGTACGGGAGGGCGTCTCAGAAAAGCAGAGCGCCTCGCTTCCCAAGAGGTGGCAAGTAGGAAGGGAGGAAGATGCCAAAATCGTACAGTCCTCAGAGACGGCACGGGACGGTGAAGAGCACGGAACCAGCACACTCAACGCTTGAGGGACCGTCCCCGAGCTCAATAGTTGAAGAATCAGTTAACTTGTAAGTGTGGAATTTTACAGTCTGCATCCTAGGGCTTAGTATTTCTTGCGCACTGGACGCTCCACGCTGTCTTCATAGAGAGACGGCTTTCACCATGTCGTCTGGGTCAGCGGTGAGGTCGAGATCGTTGCGTCGAACCATCGTCGTTCGTTGGATCAACCGAGTTGCGCCATGAACTCTACTGTTACACGTTTTCTTTATGGGCTCCTGGCCCTGTTCTTGCTTCCAGGGCTCGCGCAGGCTCAGACAGGAACCATCACCGGAAAAGTGACCGACGCGCAATCCGGAAATACGCTTCCGGGGGTCAATGTCGCACTGGCGGAGCTCAACCGCGGTGCAGCAACAGGCGCGGACGGACAATTCACGATCGAGGACGTGCCGGTCGGGACGTACACCCTGCGCGCTTCCTTTGTGGGATATCAGGATTTCTCCACGGAGGTAACAGTTGGCGCGGGCGAAACCGTTACCCAGAACATAGAGCTGCAGCCCGGAACCGTAGGCCTTCAGGAGGTAGTCGTAACGGGCTACGGCCAGCAGCAGACTGCGGCAGAGCTTACCGGATCGGTGTCGAATCTCAGCGCCGAAAATGTAAATGAAGTCCCGGTCCAGAATGCAAATGAGCTCCTGCAGGGCAGAATATCTGGCGTATCACTGCAACGGACGAGTGGCCAGCCCGGCGGCGGATTTAATATCAATATTCGAGGACAAGGATCGATCAACGCTGGGGATCAGCCGCTCTACATCGTGGATGGCGTGCAAATGAGCTTTTCTGGGGGACAAAGACAGGTCGAGGACGACATCCCGACGACGAGGAAATCACCACTGAGCGTGATCGACCCCCGAAATATCGAATCCATCCGGGTTCTGAAGGACGCGGCGGCGGCCGCAATCTATGGGGCACAGGCGTCCAATGGCGTAGTGTTGATTGAAACAAAGGACGGCACTCAGGGCGAGACCCAAGTTACGGTCAGCTTTGAGGGAGGGGCTCGCTTCCAGGCCAATCGGGTCGACGTGATGGAAAGGGATGAATGGGTTCAATACCACATTGATGCGTTTGGGGAGTCGGGATTTCGGAATGCTGTCCTTCCCTTTTATGGGTATTCTCCTGACACGAAGCTCAGCAATCTCCCAAACTTTAGTTGGCAGGATTTTTCCTACCGAGTGGGGCGGCACAGGAGCACTAGCTTTACGGCAAACGGAGGCGATCAGAACACCCAGTACTACATTACGGGGAACTGGACGGATACCGAGGCTGCGGTCAAGAGGGTTGAGTTTCAACAGCGCAGCCTGCGCCTGAACATCAACCAGCAAGTGTCGGACGCGATCAACCTCGACACGAAGGTTCGGGTCATGGACCAGAACAACGCCGACATTGCTCAGGACAACTTCTGGGTCGAGGGTCCCTTCTACTGGGCGACGCAAGGAGATCCTCCGATCGCACCGCCGTATCAGGATGACGGGAGCTATAACCCCGATACATTCTTCGGGCTCGGGAACAACTTTGCCGTGGAGTTCAACGAGAAGGACCAGTTCACAAACACCACCCAGATTGTTGCGAGCGCCCAACCGAGGGTTTCCTTGTATCCGTGGCTCACCCTCAATGGGACATTTGGGCTCGATTATCAGAGCAATGAGGGGACCAGGCGCGCGACGCCCGTCGAGGCGCGAGCGGACGACGGCGTCTTGCAGCGCAGCTTCGAAGACATTACGAACCTCACGGCAAACCTCACACTGAATGCCAGCAATACGTTTGCGGGTGGACACAACGTCGATGCGCTTTTGGGGAGCGAGTACCGGCGGGAGTTTCGGGAACGGACACGGGCCTCTTTTGCTGGGTTTGGAAACCGCTTCATCAGTGTGGCGGATGGGGCTCCCAACAACACGAACTACGGGGGCGAGAGCTCAGAATTTCGGATTCTGTCGTACTTCGGACGGGTAAACTACGACTACAATGGTCGCTACTTTGCCTCGGCGACCCTCCGATTCGACGGCTCGTCCCGGTTTGGAGCAAAAAATCGATGGGGAGTATTTCCCGCCGTGTCCGCCGGCTGGCGAATCTCCGAAGAAAGCTTCTTCAACGTGGGCTTTGTCGAAAACCTGAAGCTTCGGGCCAGCTACGGAGTGACCGGGAACACGCAGATTGGAAACTTTGCTGCCCGGGGACTCTTCAACACTGTAGGGCCGTACGTAGGAGGTACCGGATTTCGACCCGGCCAACTGGCCAATCCGCAGCTGAGCTGGGAGGAGGAACGGGAGATCAATCTCGGTCTTGACTACTCATTCTGGGGTGGCCGGGTTAGTGGAAACATGAATGTTTACCGTTCGAGAAGCACTCAGCTTCTGCTGAACCAGCCCCTCCCTCCGAGTAGTGGATACAATTCGATCACGGAGAACATCGGCGAGTTGCAGAATCGGGGATTTGAGTTCGAGATCGAGACGGTCAACGTCCAGACCGAGAAGTTCAGCTGGTCGACCCGGTTCAATGTCTCCGTGAGAGACAACACTGTGAAAGAGCTCACACCGGGTGTCAAGGAACTGCAGCCCGCAAACGAGACACCTATTAGGATAGGGCGTCGTCTGGATGCTTGGAAGGTCTACGATTACGCCGGTGCAAATCCCGCTACCGGCCGCCCGATGTACTATGACAAGAACGGAAATCTCACGTACAATCCGAGAGAAGCCGACCGGAAATTCTTCGATTCGGCCGAGGAGGATTTCGTTGGCGGCATCGGGACACGGTTTAGTTACGGGGGGCTGTCACTGGGCGTGTCCTTTGATTACAGCTTTGGGGCAAAGGTCTGGCCGGCGGCACGGTCCGCTGCGAGTAATGCCGGATACACGCAGGCCCTCGAACTCATCGCCGATGACCGGTGGAAGAAACCGGGGGACGTTGCGGCGTACCCGAAGGCTGTTCCGTTTGGAAGTTATCCGAACGCGGAAAGCCCCGACTACACAGGGACTGTGACCTCAACGTTCTGGCTGTTCAAGGGGAACTACGTTCGGTTGAAAAACATCAGCCTTGATTACCGTCTGCCCTCAGGCCTGCTGGACAAGGTTGGCCTGAGGAGTGCGAGAATCTACGTTCGCGGATTGAATCTCTGGCACGTCTCTCCGCTGGATGGCATTAACATCGATCCCACGATTGCCGGATCGGAAGACGTGGCCAGCTACCCCGTTGAGCAGCAATTCAACATCGGCGTTGACATTGGCCTCTAGTCGTTCTTGCGCTTCGGCCGGAGCCGTGCCGGTATTTTGACCGCCGGCACGGCTCCCCCCTTCCTTTCTGTACGTAGCTTCAACTGAGTGTACCAACCTATGAGAATACTTGTTAACACGACAATCGCGATTTTCCTTCTCACCGCTCTCGCCGGATGTGATACGATCCTTAATAAACCACAGCCGAGCACCAGGGTCTCCCAGCAGACGGCCCTCACGAATCCCGACGCCATCCGGGGGGTTCGAAACAGCATGTATGATCGGTTTCACGGACCTGGAGGGCCCGCAAACAGCGGGACGTTCATGATGGTCGGTCCCGCCTCCCTGGCGGACAACCTCGTTTTTCGCCCGGGAGCGGGTCGTTTTGCGGGACTAAATCGCTTCAACGAGGGGGCTGGCCTCGGCACACTCATTCGGGACGTTATGTACGGAGCGATCAACGATGCGAACCTTCTAATCAAGGGCATTAAGGAGGATGCTCTTCCCTCCCAGACCCGGAAGAAGTTCCAGGCAGAAGGGTATTTCATCCGGGCACTAAGCATGCACTACCTCGTGCGCGTCTTCGGGTACGACCCGGCCGGGCCGAACTCGGGGGATGGGCTGGTCCAGCCGCAGTCGGGGCCTGGGTCAGACTGGAGTAAGGGCATCATCATTCGCACGAAACCAACTCTCAGTCCCCAGGATGCGACGGAGAAAGCTCGGGCCTCCGTTCGGGAGGTGTACAACCAGATCATAAGCGACCTCAAGCAGGCCATATCGCTGTTTTCGAATCTGAACAGCGACGTGCGCACGAAAACTCGATACTTCGCTTCCCAGGCGGCGGCCGAAGCGATTCTCGCCCGGGTACAGCTGTATCAGCGCAACTGGGAAGCCGCTGACACGCGCGCTCAGAACGCGATTGATCTCGCGAGTTCACGGTTCGGGTCAAGCCTCGCAGAGCCCTCCCAGTTGGAGGCCATCTTCGACGAGACGACCGGCGACAATCCGGAGGCGATCTTTGAGATAGAAACGGACCCATTGGCCGCCGTCGACGCAATCAATGATGCCCCGTCCGTGTATACCTCGCTCGGGTTTCTTGCCCAGGTTCCCACTCAGGAACTGCTCAATCTATATGGATCGAACGACGCGCGGCTCGATCATTGGTACGGAAAGTGCATTGCAGAGGATGAGGGCGAAAACGTAGTCGAAGACTGTATGGCGCGAAACAACAAAGGGTTTGAACTACAGAAGTATCAGACAGAAAGAGGCGTGGCGGATTACGCGGACGACTACCCCATTACCCGCATCGCCGAGATGTACCTGATTCAGGCAGAGGCCCGACTGCACACCACGGGCCCGTCCGCGGCGATCGCTCGGCTTAACGATCTCCGTGCGAAGCGGAATGCCAGCATGCTCGATCCCGTTAACTACAACATGGACTCGGCGATGAACGAGATCCTGGCCGAGCGGCGCCGCGAGCTCGTGGCGGAGGGACATCGCTTCTTCGACCTCAAGCGCCTCGGGCGCGACATCCCGAAGGATCACGTCCCGAACTTCCCGGGCACTGTCGTTCCGTTTAACGACAACCGGATCCTGGATGACTTCCCCGCCGGAGCGGTCGAGGTCAATGGACCGTTGACGCAGAATCCGGGATACTAGGTCTCACCTCGCGGAAAGAGGTTTCACTTTCGGATTTAGCCCAGCTGAACGCATACAACCTATGAGACTACTACGTTACTTCCTCGTCTTGGCGGTTTTGGGACTCTTCGTGACTGCATGTGATCTGTTTGAGCGGCGAAACCGGTCCTATCAGGGGAATCCAAAGCTCGAATTTCAACCCCTCACCCGGACGGTCGACGAGCCTGTGAACGGCGATACTACAGTTACTGTAAACATCAACCTGATTGGTCCTCAGCAGAGTTCGAGCGTTCCGGTGTCCTTTGCGGCGGATGACTCTTCTTCTGCCCAGTCGGGAACACACTTCACCCTCCCATCCTCATCTGCCTCTATCCCTGCAAACTCCAGCACAACTGAGGTGGACATTACGGTGAAGAACAATGATCAAGACGACGGAAACAGCAATTACGTGTTGTTTCTGTCCCTGCAGGACACGAACCAGGGAGACAACATTACTCCTGCGACGAACTTGAGGACCCATACCCTCACCATCCGGGGACTGAACGAGAATTGACGGCAGGGGGAGGGCCGGTTCCTCCCGTTCTGTTCTTACCTGCCCCACTGAACACAGGTGGGACTCCGGAGAGGATTGCTTCCCTTCAGATTTCCCCAGCCTTTCGTTTCAGGTGCAAGGAGAATTCTGTCGGAAGGCCCGGCAAGGTTCCCTCGTTTCTCCTGAAATCGGATATTGCTACTCCCAGTCAGACCCGCACGGAATGTTTTTTCATCACCTGATCAATGGCATGGATCACCCAAGACAGATACTATTCACGGCATTCTCTGTGCTTGCATTAGTGGCTTTCTCGCTTGCTCCAATGAAAGAGGCTCGAGCCCAAGAGGCACCAGGGGCCTTTTACATCGGGTTCTCAGGGGGGCTCAACCAGTCCTCATTCGGCAACGTGACGGCCAATTCCCGGCAAGGATACGCTGCAGGCGTGTCTTTCACGTATAACTTCAACGAAGTTTTCTCTGGGGAATTTGGCGTCCTCCATTCGCGGAAGGGGGCAAATGGGGTGACGGCCTCTGCACCAAACCGCCCCGACGCTGTTGATTTTGAAGGCGACGACATTCGACTGGACTACTACCACTTTCCGCTTCTCGCCAAGCTGACTGCCCCCATCGAGGCTGTTAAGATTCGCGCGTTCGCCGGACCGGCGTTTGACTTCATCCGCACCGCAGCAATAAATGGGCAGAAATCCCGACCAGACATCCAAGCTCAACAGCCAGCCAAAGAGCGGTTCCGGCCCTTCGATGTCGAGGCTGTCCTCGGAGGAGAGATTGCGATTCCGGTTCCCTCTCCCGTGAGCGAAATCGCGATCGACGGCCGCTATCACTTCGGGTTTCTTGACGTGGACGCTGCACAGCAATTCTCCATGAAGCAAAGAACATTTACGGGCACCGTAAGCCTCCGATTTGAACTCTAGCGCGACGACGTGGCAAGCGAAGCCGGACGATGGACTGAAATGCACCCATTTCAATCGTGTCTCCTGTCGGTCAGTCCCTCGTGCGTGAGCTGATCCGCTCTGCAGAAGGGAGAAGCCTCTCCGATTGGCTCGAATCCTCGCACTGGCACGCCGAAGGGACTACTTTCGTTTGTCGTTCTCCTCTTGATAGGCGTGGGCTGTGGACTGGTCGGGTGGCAGGGAGAGCCCCAGATTGACCGCTACCTTAAGGTCCAGGGTACCATGATGCTCCAGCAAGTTCCCAACCGGAGTTCCGTGTGGACCATCGAGGCAAACACCGCCACCTACGTTCCCCGGCAGAATGTTCCCTCCGAGGTCAAGGAAGAAGGACTCCTTGTGAGGGCTACGGGCACCGTAGAAGAGCCGCCGGACTTTCTGTCGGGGTAGCGTATTACTTCAATCTTCGGTCCATTGAGAAGCTGGAGGGATAAACTCGCAGCCCCCTGGTCCACGCCTCTATCGGCATGTACGTTTTTCGTGGTGGGCGAGTCGCGAGGCACCCGCGCGACAGTTTTCCTGTTTGGAAACAGAAGCTTCTTGGCGGACCTCAAGGTCACCCGCGTGCGAAGGCGTAGCAGCAGGATCGTGTTTTCCTCCCGCACCGTCACGAACGAGCGCCCGAGCACAGTGGCGGCGGCGAAGAAGAGGAGGTTCCGGAGCAGAACCGCCTGCACGCGGGCTCGGAGGGGCGGACGTGAAGATCTAACAATTCGGGAGCGAGCCCCCGGGAATCGGTCTTGGATACCCTATCCTGTGGAAGCATCCGTCCCCTTCTCGTTCCAACTTCCCTTATGTTCCTGTCCCTGGACCGCGTTCTCGGTGCGCTTCTCGGTACTGCCGTTGGGGATGCCCTGGGCATGCCCATCGAAGGCCTCAGTCACCAGAACGTGCGGACTTACTACAAGGGCATCAAAGAGTACCGGGACGACGACCAGCGAGGGGACCTCGACGCTGGGCAGT
>NZ_JBDGQQ010000161.1:0-37075 GCF_042218895.1 Salinibacter sp.
CTGCGTTCATGTTCGATGGGGCCGGTCCGGCACGCTCGTGACGCCTGGGGACTTATACCAAATGCCAACGATAACTGTGCCCTTTGCGTCGGGATGTTCGGGAAGAAAATGTCGCGAGGCGCGCCTCGCGACGGACCTTCCTTTTGAGCAGAACGATCACATGTACACCGATTTTCGGCAGTCGGTATTACAGCATCCCGGCGCGGGCCCTGCGCCACGGGCGCGGCCTTGATCTGGGAGGGCACCGGACTGAGGCGGTGGACGCAGAGACCCCGCGAGGGAGGGAGGAAGGCCAATCGGAGGAGGCCAGTGACACTGATGGACGTGCGTCACGGAGGCTGCGAGCGCATCAGAGCTCAATTCGGGCTCCGTCCTTCCGGTCCGACTCCATGATGGCGTTCACGATCCGGATATCGGCCAGGCCCTCCTTGCCGGGCACAATGGGGGCTCTGTCCTGCTTGATGGCCTGAGCGTCGTCGTCCATCTGCCGGGCCTGCTGATCGTGGGGGTCGGGCGGCAGTTTCGTGCCGTCACTGGTCTTGCCCTGCACGCCGGAGTAGGACTGGAACGGACGCAGCTGGTACCATCCGTCTGTGCACTCCACGTCCAGGTAGTTCGTCGATTTTCCGAAGCTCGTCTCACCCTTCGCCACGACGCCTCCTGGGAACTCCAACTCAAACTCTGCGAACTCCGGTACTTCACTGTACATCTCCTCTCGCTCGGACCAGGTGCGGCCCCGCGCGGCGACCGGCTCCAGGCCGGTAGCGTAGCGGGCCGCGTTGATTGGATAGACACCCATGTCGTAGAGAGCTCCACCGCCAAGCTCAGCGTCCCGTCGCCAGTCGTCGGGATCAGGGTGGGCTCCGTTGTATCCCGCCCCGGTCTCTACGGACGTCACCGCTCCGTACGTCTCCTCCTCGCCGTATCGGATGATGGTCTGCGTGTTGGGCTCATGCTGCATCCGGTAGCCGACGGTTAGCTGTACCCCGTTCTTGTCGGCAGCGTCAATGACGGCCCGGCACTCTGCCGCGTCCATCGCCATCGGCTTCTCGCACCAGACGTGCTTCCCGGCCTTAGCGGCCTTAATTGCATCTCGTGCGTGCACCCCCGGTGGCGTCACGATATACACCACGTCGATGTCGTCGTTGTCGGCAATGTCGGGGAGGGTCTCATAAGTGTACACGTTCCGGTCCGGAATTCCATGACGCTCCTGCCAGACCGGAATTTTCTCGGGGGACCCGGTTACGATGCCTCGGAGCTCACAGTGCTCGGTCTTCTGCAGCCCCGGGGCCAGCTGGGTGGTGCTGTAATTGCCCAGACCGCAGAGCGCCACCCCGAGCGTACGGTCCCGGTTGGGGAGGAGTACGGACGGGAAGCCGGTCGTCGAGGCCGCCAAGGCCACCCCGGCTTGCTTTAAGAATTCCCGTCTGGACGTGTTTTTGAACGTGGTGTTTTCAGACACGACGAGCAGTGGTGGCTGTGAGAGAGAACCGGGTAAAACGCGGTCTAATGAACGCCCCTGCCCTGCGATATATCCATCCGATCGCGCCGTTCCGGTCGTGTGGCAGAGGGCGGCCCCTTGGTACACTTCGTCAGCAGATCCCGCAGCGAGCATGCTGGCCTTAGGGCGCCGGGTTGTCCGACATCAGCGGGGCCTGCTACATGCAGGGCAGAGGCAGAGACTATGCCGAGACGCCGCGAAGCCGGGTCGGTGTTGCGTGAAGAGGACCCGTTTCAGCCAGGGAGTCCGGGTCGGGACCGTCCCCAGATCGCGCAGCTGGAGGCAGTTCCGTGAGGCCACGGTGCGCATGGCGAACGGGCGATGGGGCACGTCGTCGGCCCTCGGCGACGTCGTTTCGGCCAGGTCTCAGCTGGCCGGTTTGCGTCCGCGGGAGCGCTGGAGAACTGTGCGGGTCGATGTCGACCAGTCGATTGAGGCCTCCGGTTCATCGAACGGCCCCCAACAGGGACAAGTCTTTCTCATAGCGCTCATCCCGTCGGGGATGGGACGGGGACGTCACTGCGATGGCTCACGCCGATTCCGTTCTGTAGGGAATGCTCTCCGGCGAAAGCATTGCCCTGTCAGGACCTTCGTTGTTCTCTGAGAAAAAGACCCTGCCTCGGCTCATGGCCCTGCCTCGAAACACTGGCCCCGATCTCCGCGAGCAGTATGGCGTTCACCTCCAGATCGGACTGGCCCTTTCGCTTGCGGTACTAGTCGTGGTATTCCGCCTGCCGACCGGCAGCCCGTCCAACGAGAGTTCGCAGTTCGAAACGCGAGAGGCGGAGACCGTCGACGTGAAGCAGATTCGCCAGACTCAGCAGACGCGGACTCCTCCCCCTCCGCCACGACCTCCGGTGCCGCGAGAGGTGCCGAACAGCGATGTGGTAGCGCAGGAGTCTCGCAGTTTCGACGCCTCGCTCGACTTCAAAGAACCACTGGCTTCGAAGTCCGGGCCGCCCTCGTCGGACGAGGGACAGGACGACGAGGTCTTCGTCGATGTCGAGACACGTCCCGACTGTGGAGGGGCCGAGTCGCTCCAGCAGAAGGTGCGGTACCCGGCCTCGGCCCGGAAGATGGGCCTCGAGGGACGCGTCTTCGTCCAGTTCGTGGTAGACGAGCAGGGGCGCGTCGCGAGCCCGACGGTTGTGCGTGGAGCGCACAAGATGCTCAATCGGGCAGCGCTCCAGGCCGTCCAACGATTGGAGTGCACGCCTGGGAAGCAGCGGACTAAACCTGTGAAGGTCCAGATGACCATGCCGGTTGTCTTCGCGCTCAATCAGAATTAGCGCGGCGTCCGACCCTCCCGGCGGGGCATGCCGGCCCGCCTGGCGGGATGAATAGACCACCGGGCCTCCATCTCCCCGGCCCCGTCGGACACATCTTCACTAGTTTGGGAACCACTTCCCCGAGCAGAAGTCCCTCCTCAGGCGCCTCTAGAATCTGCGTACTGGGAAACCGAAGCGACATCGAGTGCTATCGGCGGATGCAGCAGGCGGGCGGACCGTCGTCCCCGCAGTCCTTCCGAGGCGCCTGAACGAGCGTCGGGTTCGACAGGGGCCGCTCCCGAAGAAAAAACCGTCGAATCAAAGAAGTGCTCGGCGCGTCGCAACAACCCGGGTGTCCTCTTCCACTCATGGACAACTGAGGAGGCGGTGCTGGACTCAAGGTCCTGTCCTCGACCACTGCGTCCGCGGATTCTAATTTCCGAATGAAGCACTCCAGGCCGATGTCCCGCACTGGCCTCGCCCTTCTCATCGTCGTGCTCGCGGGCGGAGGCGCGCTCGTCACGACCGCCGGGCCGCCCACGCTGTACATCGGGCACTTTTCAGCGGCATCCTCCTCGCAGACCCACCCGACCGACTGGCGGCCGATCCGGTTCGGCAACAACGACGCGCCGACAAGCTACGACCTCGTGCAGTCCGGCAGCACCGTCGTCCTGCGCGCACGTAGCGAGAATGGCGCCTCTGGCCTGATCACGTACCAGCGTGTGGACCTCAGCACCCATCCGGTTATCGAGTGGCGGTGGCGGATCGAATCAACCGTCGACGGGGGCAACGTCGCGAAGAAGGAGGCGGACGACGCCGCCGCACGCCTCTACGTCACGTTCGACTACAGCGGGCTCGGCTGGCTCAACCAACTCAAGCTCACGCTGCTTCGGAACCTGGGCTACGGCGACCTCCCTACGCGCGCGATCAACTACGTCTGGACCAATCAGCTCCCCCAGGGAGACCTTCGCCCCAGCCCGTACACCGACCAAATCATGATGCTCCCCGTGCGCAGTGGGTCCACCCGGGTGGGAGAGTGGGTGCGAGAGCGCCGGAACGTGCGTGCGGATTACCGAGAGGCCTTCGGTGAAGCGCCGCCGCCCGTGGCCGGGGTCGCCCTCATGACCGACACCGATCACACGGGCGACTCCACGCAGGCCCTCTACGGCGACATTGTGTTTCGGCCCGCTCCAGGGACTACGAATGCGGCGCCGACGGATCTTCCATCCGGCGGGGATTCGTGATTGGAGACTCCGCTGTCTTGAGATGGGCGGGGCGGTCCTCGTCCCGGTGCTGCAGCGCCCGCAGCTCGGCGTAGCGGCCATTTTGCGCCAGCAGTTCCTCGTGGGAGCCCTGCTCCACCAGCTGCCCGTCCTCCAGCACGAAAATTGTGTCGGCGTCCTCGATGGTGCTGAGGCGGTGGGCAATGACGATGGACGTGAGGTGGCTGCCACGGGCGAAGAGGCCGTCGAGCGCGTCCTGAATGACGGCTTCCGACTCGCTGTCGAGGTCGGACGTGGCCTCGTCCAGCAGCAGCACGTGGGCGTCCTTCAGGATGGCGCGGGCGATCGCGACGCGTTGCTTTTGGCCCCCGGACAGCCGCACGCCCCGCTCTCCGATCTGGGTGGTGTAGCTGTCGGGCAGTTGCCGAATAAATCCGTCGGCGTTCGCCAGCTCGGCGGCCCGCCGCACCGCATCGTCGTCGGCGTCGGGATCGGCGTAGCGGATGTTGCCCGCCACAGTGCCGGAGAAGAGTGTGGGGGCCTGCGGCACCAGCGCGATGCGCTCCCGGAGCGCCTCCAGGCGGAAGGACCGCAGGTCCTGCCCGTCGATCGTGACGCGGCCCTCCTGCGGGTCCCAGAAGCGGGCGATGAGGCTCGCCGCCGTGCTCTTCCCCGCGCCGGACGACCCCACCAGCGCCGCCGTCTCGCCGGTCTCGATTCGGAGCGACAGGTCCTTCAGGGCGGGCTCGTCGGCACTCGGATAGGTGAAGTGGACGTTTTCCAGGGCCACTGGCCCCACCGGTACGTCCTCCGCCTCGCCCCCCTGCTCGGGCGCGGTGTCCATGAGCCCCGAGAGCCGCTCCAGCGCCGCCATCCCCGCCTGCAGCTTGTCGTTGAAGAACATGACCGACTTGACCGGTCCCTGCAGCTGGCGCTGATACATGATGAACGCCGTGAGCTCCCCGATCGTGAGGGTGCCCCCCGCCGTCATCCAGCCGCCCACCAGCAGGAGCGCCCCGATGCCGTAGTTGGCCGTGATGTTGATGAGGCCTTCCATCGCGCCCACCTCCTTCCGCCGATCCAGGTTGAGGTCGACGTAGGCCTGATTCTTCTCGCCGAAGCGCTCCCGCTCCTGGTCCTCGCCGACGAAGGCCTTGACAATCCGGATGTTGGAGACGGCCTCGGTGGAGGTGGCCGTCATGCGGGCCACCGTCTCGCGGATGTCGCGGGAGGCGTTGCGGAGCGGCTCCTGGTAGTACCACGTGATGAGCGCCAGGAGCGGGAGCACCACCAGGTTGACCAGGGCCAGCTGCCAGTTCATCCACACCAGGATGGACGCCACCACCAGGATGGCCACGAGCTGGCCCGACAGGCGCGAGGCGGCCGCCTGGATCATGCCCTCCAGCGCGTTGGGATCGTTGACCACCCGTGAGCTGAGCGAGCCGGACTGCTCGTCGGAGAAGCGGGACACGGGCAGGGTCAGGAGGTGGTCGTACGCCTCCATGCGCACGTCGCTCACCACCTGCTGCGTGAGGGCAAAACTCCAGAACATCCCGCCGTACTCCACGACGGCCTTGAACAGATAGAAGCCCGCAAAGGCGAGCCCGAACCAGAGAAACAGCGTCGACTCGCCCCGGGGGATGACCGTGTCGAAGGCGTAGCGGACGAACTGCGGCCCGGCCGCCGCCAGCGCCGACGAGAAGCTGATGAGCAGGGCCAGCGCAAACACCCGCACCTTGTAGGGCGCCAGCACGCCCCAGAGCCGCTTCAGGATGGTAAGGGTCGATTCTCGCGTCTCACGTTCGGTGTCGGGCATGGGCACTCCGTAGAATCAGTGATCGGTGTGAGTTCGGTCGTCGCTCACCAATTGTCCCCCACATCGATCCCCGTTCAAGTGTTTGAGAAAATCTGGAAGCAACTTCGTTGCTGCTTATTCGGGCTGTGGCCTGCACATCTCCGGACACGATCCTCCGCGGGTCAGTTCCTTGCGAGCAGCTTTACCGGGCGCAGTTCCGTGAGAGCCGCCACCATCAAACATCGCTTCAGGGACACGTCCGCCGGTTCCTCGGTCGCGTGCTCGGTGGATTGACGGTGGGTGGCGGCATCGAGTGCCGCACGGCGCACTGTTTGCTCGACGAGGTGGCTGACGACGTGCTCGGGTAGAGAGGCCTCGTCCACCCCAAGGTGCTGGAGGACCCTTCCGGAGGTCTCCAACTCCTGCTCGAAGAATGTGCGCAAGGGGGCAATAGCACTCATGGGCTCAGTTTGTTCGATCGTCGCAGTATGACGAAGTGGAGCGGTCGTTCTCCGGGGGCGGCGAGGGAGGGCCGCCCCTCTCCCCGATCCCGGTTCCGTGGGCCTCTACGCACCGGAGGGGTCGCCGTCCGCTGTGGGGAGGTAGTACCGGTGGTAGGCGACATACGACGTCAGCAAAAGGGCGAGCGCCACCACGGGTGTTATCACGTCCGAGATGGGATCTCCCACCGCAAGGTGCGCGATGATGGCCGAACTAAAGTCGATGGTGAACCCGGCGTACGTCCACTCCTTGAGCCATCGAGGTAGGGGGACGAGCAGCGCCACCCCGCCTACGAGCTTAGCAATGCCAAGCTGAACTCGGAAGTAGTCCGGAAACCCGAGGTGGGCGAAGGTCTCAGCGGCCGTCTCGGTCGCAAAGTACATGGTGCCCGAGGCGAGTGCAAGGAGTGCGACGAGGACGGTTGATCCCCAGTAGAGGGATTTTGTACTCATGGGGGAAGTCAAAAGGGCAAGCTAGAGGGGGGCAACGTGCCTGGTCGAAACGGGTCCTGATGGGTTTGAGGAGCGTTCAACTCCAGAGTCTCCTCGCCGGTGCGTAATGTCCGGCGTCCAATTGTTTCACGCGGAGATCCGCAAGGAATGGAGTTCCTCAGCGGTTGATGGGCTTGTTGATGGCTCCTCCTGAGGTGCACCCCGGAACGAGATGACACCTACTCGTCCGTGACGAGTGCGGCCGGGGCGTCCCAGTCCTCCCCAAAGACAAACCCGTCGAGTGGCTTTCGAGACCGGGGGGACCGTTCGGCGTCTCGACGGCCGTCTGGCAGGCGTTCCGGGTCGCCGAGGTAGCCTACCGCAAGGCCCGCCATCGGCTCAAAGTCATCCGGCACGTCGTACGTCTCGCGGATCACATCCTTCTTGATGCCAGCCATCTGATGGACGAACAGGTCCATTGCCGTCGCTTGGAACGTGAGCGCGGCGGAGGCGGCGCCCACATCGTGCGGCGCGGCCTGATTTTCGTGTCCATTGTGCGAAAAGGTCGTCTTGTAAAACGACATCATCAGCACAGGGGCGGTGCGCGCCCACTCCTGGTTCCCGTCGCTCAGGCAGTGGAGGAGCCGCTCGTATTCGTCGGCATTCTCGTGCCGTGAGGCCACGGCGTAGCGCCATGGCTGCTCGTTGTACGACGACATCGTCCAGCGGGCCGCCTCCAACATCCGTCGAATTTTCTCGGGCCTAACAGGACGATCGGCAAACGCGCGGGGGCTCCAGCGCTCGGCGAACAGGTCCAGGATGTCGTGGTCGGGGTCGGCGATTTTCTGGGGCCGGAGGGCCGGAAGGGTCTCCATAGACGTCAAGAGCGAAAATGTGCAGGCTGCGAGCAGGGACGGATGCGCAAGCTGAAAACAATCTATTACTCGTACATCCAAATACCTAAAAATCCTTTCTGTAATGATTGTTTCAGATCGTCGCTGAGATCTTGTAACGCCGAGAACAAAGATCGGCCCTGCTCTCCCAACCCGGCCGGAGAATTGAGCGTACTGGAACGTTCGTTTGGTTATCGCTTTGACACTGTACGCCGCGCACTTTTGATTCCCCCTCAGACAAATGCCGCGCACCAAAGAGTTCGACCCCGACGAGGTCCTGGAGCAGGCGATGAGGCTGTTCTGGGAGAACGGCTTCGAGGCCACCAGCGCCCAAGACCTGGTGGACCGCACGGGCCTGAACCGGTCCAGTCTGTATAACACGTTTGGGAGTAAGCAGGAACTATACCTGCGGGCACTCGACCATTATCGGCAGCAGGACGTGGACATGTTCGGTCGGCTCCTCGACCAGTCCGATTCCGCGCGGGCCGCGATTCGGCATCTGCTGGAGGAGGCCATTCCCACCTGCGATGAGGATCAGCGGGGCTGCTTCGTAGCGAGTGCCACCGTCGAGCGGGCCCACTGCGACGCGGAGACGCGCGAGCGGGTCTGCGACAGCTTCAGCCAGATGCGGGACGGATTTGAGGCGCTCGTGGAGCATGGGCAGGCACAGGGCGAGATTCCCGAAGAGCGCGATCCGGAGGCCCTAGCGCACCTCCTGGCCAACACCTACTTCGGCATGCAGACGATGGCCAAGCTCGGCCTGCCGGCGGACGTGTTCAACGACGTGGTGGACGAGACGCTTCGGGGACTGGGGTAGAGACTCGGGTCCGACGGGAAACGAGAAGCGGCTGGATGAAGGGCGAACGCAGCTCTACCTTGTTGTATATCCGTTCACGCCGCAGGATGGAAGGGCTTCCGGTATCCCTCCAGACGCGGTTCCGGACTCCGTTCTCCTCTCTCGCACTGCGCCCTACGCATGACCGTTACGCTCGACGATATTCACGCTGCCGAGGATCGGCTGGACGATCCCTCAGTCGCCCGGAAGACCCCGGTCGACTCCAACCGTTTCCTCTCGGACATGGCTGGAGCGGCCGTAACGCTCAAGATGGAGCACCTCCAGCGCACAGGGTCGTTCAAGACCCGCGGGGCGTACAACAAGCTTGTTCAGGCCTCGTCCGGGGCGGTCGAGCGTGTGGTGGCGGCCAGCGCCGGCAACCACGCGCAGGGCGTCGCCCTGGCCGCCACGACGGTGGGCCTTGCTTCCACCATCGTAATGCCCCGGAACGCGCCCCAGGCGAAGGTCGATGCGACTCGCGGCTATGGGGCCGATGTAGAGTTGGTCGGCAACACGTTTCGGCAGGCGATGAGCCACGCCCAGGAGCTCGCCCGGGGGGACAACATGCTGTTCGTGCATGCCTACGACGACCCCGACATTGTGGCTGGCCAGGGCACCCTCGGCCTTGAGCTCTGCGAGCAGGTTCCGGACATCGACACCGTGATTGTGCCGATCGGCGGCGGGGGCCTCATCGGGGGCATCAGCGTGGCCCTTGCGGGCGTCGCCCCCAGCGTGCGCGTCATTGGCGTGCAGACCGAGGGCGCCGCGACGGTCCCTCAGAGTCTCGACAAGGGAGTACCTGTCTCCATCGATGACCCCGATACCATCGCCGACGGCATCGCCACCGGCAGCGTTTCCGAGCTCACCCTTTCGCTCATCGAAGAGCACGTGGACACCGTCGTGACCGTCACCGACGGAGAGGTCGCGCAGGCCATTCTGCTTCTCCTCGAACGGGCGAAGCAACTGGTGGAGGGGGCAGGGGCGGCCCCGGTCGCCGCCCTGCTGTCCGACCACCTCGATGTGACGGGAGAGACGGTGGTGCCCCTCCTGTGTGGGGGCAACATCGATCCGCCCCGACTGGAAGAGGTGCTGGACCACGCGATGACGGACCGGGTCCAGCTCCTCCGACTCCGGGTACGCATCAACGACCGGCCCGGCCGGATGGCCGACATCTCCCAGCGCATCGCCGCACAGGGGGCCAACATCCGCGAGGTGCGCCACGAGCGGACCGTCGAGGACCTCGATGTGGGAGAGGCCTTCCTCGTGTTCGAGGTGACCACCAGCGGCCGTGGCCAGGCCGAGAACACCGTTGCGGCGATCGAAGAGGAAGGATACGAGGTGGAGCGGGTGAACTGAACCGTTCGACTGTCCCGCGTTTTGCGTTCCCGCGTCTTGCGTTGCGCGTCGCCGGAGCGACGCCACCGCTCGAAGGATACCGCCGTACTTTCGGCACGTCCTCCGCCCACTCCTGATTCCACTCATTCAGACAGTGGAGCAGCCGCTCATATTCGTCGGGGGCCTCGTGTCGCGACGCCACCACGTAGCGTCAGGGCTGCTCGTTGTAGGACGACATCGTCCACCGCGCCGCCTCCAGCATCCGCCGGATCTTCTGGGGCTCCACGGGCCGGTCCGCGAAGGCGCGCGGGCTCCAGCGCTCGGCGAACAGGTCCAGGATGTCGTGGTCGAGGTCGGCAATCTTTTGGGGCCGGAGGGCCGGAAGGGTCTCCATAGACGTCAGACAAATGTGTGAGGGGACTACGAGCAAAGGCGGATGCGCAAACCGGGAACCATCTTCCACTTGCGCATCCAAGCACTTGAAAATCCTTTTTGTAATGATTGTTTCAGATCGTCCCTTGAGATTCTGTAACGCTGGGAACAAAGATTGACCGTGCTCCCCCGACCCGACTGGAGAACTGCGTGTATTGGAACGTTCGTTTGGTTATCGCTTTGATGATGTATGCCGTACACTTTTGATTCCCCCTCAGACAGATGCCCCGCGCCAAAGAATTCGACCCCGACGAGGTCCTGGAGCAGGCGATGGAACTGTTCTGGGAGCAGGGCTTCGAAGCGACCAGTGCCCAGGACCTGGTGGACCGCACGGGCCTGAACCGGTCCAGCCTCTACAACACGTTCGGGAGCAAGCAGGAACTCTACCTCCGAGCGCTCGACCACTATCGCCGGCAGGACGCGGACGTGTTCGAGCGACTCCTGGAGCAGTTTGACTCGGCCCGGGGCGCCATTCGGCACCTTCTAGAGCAGGCGATCCCCGACGACGATCCGCGGGGCTGCTTCGTGGCGAACGCGACCGTGGAGCGGGCCCACTGTGACGAGGACACCCGGGCGGAGGCCTGCAAGGCGCTCTCTCAGATGCAGGACGGGTTCGCGGCGCTCGTGGAACACGGGCAGGCGCAGGGCGAGATTCCCGCGGACCGGGACCCGGAGGCCCTGGCGCACTTCCTGGCAAACACGTACTTCGGCCTCCAAACGACCTCTAAGCTCTGCCTGCCGACGGACGTGTTTGAGGACGTGGTGACGGAGGCGCTGCGGGCGCTCGGGTAGACGTGGGACTCTGAGAGAAAGCCTGAAGCCCCCTCTTCAGAGAATTCTGCTACGGCCGATCCGGGGGATCCGAGAAGGGCGTTTTCTCTACCTCACTCGACGGGCCGCTCTTGGCACTCCTGTCGATCGGTAGACGCAGTAGCCCCACCAGTCGTACGGCATCCCTGTTTGCCACGATGGCCACGGGAGACCACCCCCATCCTAGTTAGAGCCGACACACTGCACAAGTCCTACAGATGGGTATTTCACCCGATCAGTAGATCACGCTCCCTACCGAACCACTGTCAGGCGCTGTGTCTTCGTGGCACTCTCAGCTCTCAGCCGTAGGAAGTATACCCCGCTCGCCAATCGGGAAACATTCAGCTGCCGCTTGTGACGGCCTTCCCGCTCCCCGTCGACTACGGTCTGGACGCGTCGTCCCAGGATGTCGTAGAGGTACATCTTGACGTCCTGTCGCTCCGGCACCGCATAGCGCACCGTCGCTCGCTGCTGGGCCGGGTTTGGATAGGTACCGAGCAATTCGACTTCTTTTACACTCCGCTCCACAGTCACCTCTTTGGAGTAACTGGCGCTGCCGTCCGTATCGACCTGCTTGAGGCGGTACGCCAGCCGATCGGCCTCGTAGGGTGGGCCCTCGTCCGTGAAGCGGTAGGACTGGGCCTCGGTCGTGGTGCCGGCCCCCTCCACCGAGCCGACGCGCGACCACGGGCCCTGCTTGTCGGCTCTCCGTTGGATCTCGAACCGAGCGTTCCCCGTCTCCGAGGCGGTCTGCCAGGTGAGCCGGATCTTGTCCGCCTCAGTAACCGCCGCCCCGAAGCTCGCCAGCTCCACCGGAAGCGGGTTGTCGAAAAGATTCTCGTACAGGATGGCGGAGACCGACTGGGACGCCCTGGAGAATCCCGTGATCAGCAGGTCCTTGTCCTGGTCCCCGTCAACGTCCGCAATCGAGGTGGAACTCTCTATGACCCCGGTCAGTCCGGCGCCCGCCTCGCTGAAGCCCCCCTGCCCGTCCCCCAAGTACAACGTCGCCGTCGGGCCCGAGTCCGAGAAGCCGGTAATCAGGAGGTCCTTATCCTGGTCCCCGTCGACGTCCGCAATCGAGGTGGAACTGGGCCAGACTCCGGTCAGGCCCGCGTTGGCCTCCGCAAAGCCTCCCTGCCCGTCGCCGAGGTACAAGGTTGCCGTCCGGTCATTCCCGTCGTTGCCGGCAATTAGGAGGTCCTGAAAGCCGTCCCCGTCGACGTCCGCAATTGAGGTGGAACCTTGGAGGACCCTGGTCAGTCCGGCACCCGCCTCGCTGAAGCCCCCCTGCCCGTCCCCCAGGTACAGGGTCGCCGTCCGGTTGCCACTTGTGTCGCCGCCGGTAATCAAGAGGTCCTCATTTCCATCCCCGTCGACGTCCGCAATCGAGGTGGAACCTTGGAGGACCCTGGTCAGGCCAGCGTTCGCCTCGCTGAAGCCCCCTTGCCCGTCGCCCAGGTACAAGGTCGCCGTCGGGTTGTCGTTTGCGTCCCGGCCGGTAATCAGGAGGTCCTGATTGCCGTCCCCGTCGACGTCCGCAATTGAGGTGGAACCTTGGAGGACCCTGGTCAGTCCGGCACCCGCCTCGCTGAAGCCCCCCTGCCCGTCCCCCAGGTACAGGGTCGCCGTCGGATCGAGGTTTGTGTCTGCGCCGGTAATCAGGAGGTCCTTATTCTGATCTCCGTTCACGTCCGCAATCGAGGTGGAACTACCGAAACCAACCCCGGTCAGTCCGGCGCCCGCCTCCGTGAAGCCGCCCTGCCCGTCGCCCAGGTACACCGTCGCCGTCCGGCCCGAATCCGAGTCGCCAGTAATCAGGAGATCCAGATTGCCGTCCCCGTTCACGTCCGCAATCGACGTGGAACTACCGAAACGAACCCCGGTCAATCCGGCGGCCGCCCGCATCACAAGATTGGCGGAGCCCCCCGGAGTTTCGTTCCCGAGTCCCTCCGGCGCCGATTGCTCTTCTTCCGCTTGCCCCTCCCCCACCTGATTTTCTCAAGAAGCGGATCGGCCATCTGCTCTCTCACTGACCGGGGTATCGGCTCCTCTGGGTGGCGCAGGTAGTAGCCCGGGCCCATTGGCGTCTGTTGAGAGGCAGGAGCCTCCCGCTTCCCCTCCGGCTCCTCGCCGCCCTGTTGGGCAACGGCAGGCGATGGGCAAGTGGCAGTGCCGAGAGAAATGCCGAAGAGAAGTGCAGGGAGAAGGACGGGGCAAAAGCGGGAAAGAGGGGTCATGGGCTAGGGATCATGGGCTAATTCGTGGAAGGCGCAATGAGAAGGTAACGCGAAAGTGGTAAAGCGTAGATGCAAGGTGGAGTAAAGAGAGACCACCGCGACCAGAAGGTGGCCCAGGAGGAAATTGAGAGGGTTAGGATTTGACTGTCTTAAGCAACTACCGAACTACCGTCAGCTTCTGGGTCCGCGTCTGGCCTTCAGCCTGGAGCCGCAAGAAGTACACGCCACTCGCCAGCCGCGACACGTCCAGTTGCCGCTTGTGACGGCCTTCTCGCTCCCCGTCGACTACGGTCTGGACGCGTCGTCCCAGGATGTCGTAGAGGTAAATCTTGACGTCCTGCCGCTCTGGCACCGCGTAGCGCACCGTCGCCCGCTGCTGGGCCGGGTTTGGATAGGTACCGAGCAATTCGACTTCTTTTACACTCCGCTCCACAGTCACCTCTTTGGAGTAACTGGCGCTGCCATCCGTGTCGACCTGCTTCAGGCGGTAGGTGAGCCGGTCGGCCTCGTAGGGAAGTTCCTCGTCAACAAAACGATAGCTTCTCGCTTCGGTCGTGGTGCCTGCGCCTTCAACTGAGCCGACCGTCGTCCACGTGCTCCCTTCGTCTCCCACTCTCCGCTGGACGCGGAAGCTGACGTTGTTCGTCTCGGAAGCAGTTGTCCAGGTCAGTCGGACCCTCTCGCCGTCTACCGTCGCCTCGAAGTCGGAGAGCTCCACCGGGAGCGGCTGGGAGTTGCTCGCCAGCACGAACTCTCCAAACCCATCGACCGCCGCGTAGATCTCATCGTCGGACGGGTCCCCTGGGGTGCCCATGCTGTCGACTTGGGTATCGAGTGCGGCGAATGGGCCGTTGCTCGGGGCAGGCCGACGGTAGATCTGGACCTTCGTCGGGTCATTGATGCCCCCGAGCGTGTCGGCTTCGAACCGAACCTCTGTGCCTTGCCCAACGGTGAGACCGTTTCCAGCGCCAATGAGGACCCGGTATTTACTGACGTTGCTCTGGGGAATGCCGCTGGCTCCAATCGGCGCACTGTCGTACAGCTCGACCGTGACGGTGGCGGCGCCGATGGTGCCGGCGAAGTCGATGTTGGTGCCTGTCGGACCGAAGTCGTGGAGACTGTCGGACTCGACGAGCGACGATACGCTGGCGAGGAGCGACGGATCGTTGCTCAGGGCCACCTGGATCGACACCGAGGCAGTGTCGGACGCGCCGAGCGAATCGGTGGCCACGAGTTCAATCGTATGCGCGCCGAGGGAGAAGTTGGCAGCGGAGACATCGATCGTCTCGCCGATGCCGAGCGAGTCGCCTGATGCGGTTTCCCACCTGAGGGCCGACCCGGAGAGGGAACCGTCCTCCGTGTCATTTGCGCTCCCCTCCAACGTGATGAACCCAGAAGTGTCGGTCACGGCCCCGTCCGTCGGGGAGAAGATGTTCGCGCTCGGCGGCACATTGGATGTCCCGAAGGTTCCGTCCGATTTGTCTTGGGCAGTATTGAAGCCGTCGCTTGCCTGCACGCGGATCAGCCCGTTACCGGTGCCCCCAAGAGCAGTGGCGTTCACCGTGAGGGAATCGCGGGGCCAGCTGGTGGCGAGCGCCTTCCAGGTCGATCCGCCGTTGGGGCTGTAGTGGACTGTGTACGAGAGGGTATCCTCGTCTGGATCACTGGCCGACCATTCCAGAGTTACCGAGTCGTCACCAAGGTCTTCTCCTCCATTCGGCGACTCGACGGTGATGGTCGGTGGGTTCTGGCTGGCCGTCGTAGAGCCGATTACCTCGCCGTTTGATTGTTTTTTTTGTGGGCTCTTCTCATTTCCTTCGAAAACAACCTGGGCTGTTTCAATAGCCGAATCTGCCGGCACCGGGATCGAGAAAAACCCGATTTCCGAAACATTTCTAGACAGAGCAACCCTTGGCTCGAACGAAACCTCTTCCACGACACTACCTCCCTGATCAAGCATTTGGAGGGTGTAGTCTCCCGGCTCCGGCATGAGGGCACCAACCTGGTCCGAAGAGACGGTTATCGCGGTGAAGGGGCGAAAACTCGCGCTTTTATCCGCTGTGTTAATCTCACCTTTTACCATCAGATATTCGTTCTCCTGGCCGTTCTTGAGAGAAAGAGCCTTTCCAGATTTCGGAGATGCTTGCCTTTCGAGGCTTGCGAGTTGATTCGGCGCGTCAGGAGAAAAGCGAGCATTGATGGATTCTCGGAGCGTTGTATATGTAATATCTGACACCCATGTACGGCCAACGAAGTCTACATAGTCCGCCCCCAGCAAAGTGCAGTAGCTCATAAGTTCTGCATTAGGCCCATTAGGTCTCTTCCCAGTGGACAGAGCGGTAGAGGTCCCCTTAACTCTCTTCTTTCGCACATTAATACCCCACATCTCGTCATATATTTTTTCTTTGGTTGGGCCGAGAGCAGCGAATCCTTCGAAATTTAGGGGTGTCTTTTCAATTATTTCTGGTTTATTGTATGGAATAACATGCGGGTCTTCAGATTTACTCTTACTCCCACAATAGGTATTCCCATTTTGATCGACGGCATGACCTATGCCGAGGGCATGAGCAATCTCATGGGCGACAGAATGGTGGAGTGGCTCGTCTGTAGGGCCCGTCGTGTCTGGAGCGGCCGCCGCAACATTGCTAGGGAGTGGTAGTGGAGTTGCCCCCGAGGTTCCATCTTTTTCGAATTCCTCCACTAATCCCATATAAATGCGGTCTTCGCTCGTAGAACCTCCCTCTAGGTCTGCTTCACGCATGTCACGCAGTTTCTCATGCACCTCAGTATCTGTAGGTGTATCGACAACAGCCATCTCTTCACGTTTGATACCCCTAATAATATTCTTAATGGGATACATTTCTATGAGCCTCTGAATTTCGGCATCTGTGTTGCCAGTAGGATAGTGGAGGTTCCCGCTCTGGTCTCTCCAATAGAGCTCGACAAACGTGATTTCAGGAACGGCAGTAGGTTTAAACTCGACCTGAAGCTCGCAGTTGGAATCCACGGCGGGGGCAGTCGAGCACTGAAGCCCTTTCCCGACGAGCTGCAAGTTTACCGTTCCGTGGAGCCAGCTTGGAGGAAGCACAAAATAGAGGCTCTTTTCCAGATCAGCCCGGTGTTTAGCAATCTCAGGGTTAGTCTCTGGGGGAGCTTCGAAGGGGGCTTCAGGCTCAAGCGGAGATTTTGCGAGAGACGAGCCGTTCCGTGTGCCCTTCAGTCGAATTCCCTTTACGGGCGCGGGGCTTGAACCTCTATTCTGAAGGTGAGCGCGCACAATGGTTTTTTTCCCTTGGATGAGAGGCACGCTGTTGTTCCAGTCTTGGATCGACTGGTTGACCTCAAGCCCAATCAGTTTGAGGTCCTGGAGCACCGCGGTGACTTCAGAAGACGGATTGCTTTCATTGCCATCATCATCCACTGCCGTCACCCGATAGAAGTACTTCGTGCCTCGTAGGAGGCCCGAGTCGGTGTAGGATGTAGAGCCGATAAGGGACTTGTTCAGCTTTACTGCCTTGTTCACCTCGCTAAATATAAAGGGCGCCCGGTAAACGTTGTAGCCAGCAAGATCGTCCGCGCTAACCGGGTTCCAGTCTAATTCGACTTGCTCGTCTCCGATGGTCTCTTGAAGACCGGAAGGCTCCGGTGGCGCGTCGTCCGATCCGCTTGACGAGGGATTCCAGTCCGGTTGAAAGTCACGGGCAGAATTATCGGTAATCTGGATGAGGTCGCCCCCTCCATTGGCGCTGATTGTGTAGATTTCGAAGTCTCCGTCCCGGTCGCTTGCGAAGGCAATCCGGCCCCCGCCGGGCGACCACGTTGGGTGGCGATCATTGGCCGAGTTGTCCGTCAGTTGCGTTAGGTTTCCCGTTTGCACATCGAGGACGTAGATTTCCCAGTCGTTGCCGGAGTAGCCCCCTGAATACATGGCGACCTTGTTGCCATCCGGCGACCAGTGGGGCCCGGCAAACCTCGTAGAGGAGTCATCGGTCAGGTTTGTGTCGTTTTGACCGTCCGGGTCGATGGCATGAACATCGCCGTCGCCGTTCGTGATGTCGTTTGGATATGCAATTCTGTCGTCTACGGACCATGAGGGCGTTCCTTGGTCGACCTCCGATGCTCCAGTCACGATTTCCGCCCGACTAGAGCCGTCGGCGTCCATTGTCAGGAGGTCGTTGTCCTCATAAGACCCGCTCTTGCTCGTGAACGCAAACTGGTTTCCGTCGGGGGACCAGCTAGGCTTCCGATCCTTCGCACTATTGTTCACGACCGGCTGCACCTGACCACTCGCTACCTCAACAGTGTAAATGTCATGGTCTGATTGGCTTGTTCTTCTCTGGAAGGCAATCGTCTCGCCGTCCGGAGACCAATCCGGATTCCTATCGCGGCGACTGTCGTCGGTAAGCCGATTAAACGACCCATCGGGACGGCGGACATAGATTTCCTGGTTGCCATCCCGATCGCTGGAGAATGCGAGGTGGGCGCTGCTTTCAACCGGAGTTGAGTTGACCTTACCCGAAGAAGCTGTTCCGCTGTCCTTATCCAGACTTGCCGCATGGACTGGCTTGGCCCCACCAGCTTTGGTCGTGGTCACCTGCTGGGAGCGAAACTGCTGCGCCCAAACGGACGAGACAAGCAAGACAGCGGAAAGACTGCCAACGACAGTCCAAACCGTGTATTCTCCTTTGCCGCCGACGAAATGCATGGCAGGAGAGGAGTTTGTTGGTCCGCGAAACCTTTACTTGAGAACAACCACTGTTTACTATCGGCAAGCACAATGCCATTCGGTTCATCCCCCGCGTACTCCGGATGCAATCCTGTCTTACCGGCCTGACCACACTTAAGTGTTGCAGTCCTGCAATACGCTATTCGTCCGCGCCGTTGCAGTCCTGCAACGCGGCCTGGACTCATCGGACGGGCGTTAGAAGACCGCGGTCTTCCCCGGCGGACTTCCCTATAGAAAAAGCCGGCACCCTGCGCCGAGCAGAGCGCCGGCCCCCACCAATAGCTTCCAGCGTGGAGATGAGCAGCCAGAAGCCTCAGACATGCGTGTCTTGAACGGTCAAATCCCGTTCCAGCCGATCGTCGGTTCTCGCTAAGACGGGATCCGTTGCGCTACTCGGTCTCCAGGCCGTGCTGTTCCATCTTGCGCCACAGCGTGCTGCGGTCGATGCCCAGCGCCTCGGCGGTCTTTTTCAGAGACCCGTCGTGCTCGTTTAGCGTCCGCTGGATGTGGGCCCGCTCAAACTGCCCTTTGGCCCGGCGCAGGTCCGAGGCGCCTCTGGCCGGTGCGTCCGGTGAGTCCTCGCCAATCCCGAGTGCCCGACGGACGGCCTCCGCTCCAATCTCAGACGCTCCGTGCAGCACCACCAGTTGCTCGATTGCGTTGCGCAGCTCCCGGACGTTGCCGGGCCAGTCGTAGCGCATCAGTTCCTGCGCCGCCGCGTCGCCGAGGAGGGGCCGCTCGACGCTGTGCTCCTCGCTGAACTGCTGGAGAAAGCGCTTGGCCAGGGCCGGAATGTCGTCCCGCCGCTCCCGGAGCGGCGGGACCTCAATCGAGACCACGTCGAGCCGGTAATAGAGGTCCTCCCGGAAGCCCCCCGCCTCGATGGCCGCCCCCAGGTCCTGGTTCGTCGCGGCGATGATCCGCACGTCAACGTCGATCGTCTCGCCCCCTCCAACCCGCTGGACCTCTTCTCGCTCGATGGCCCGAAGGGTCTTGGCCTGCACGTCGAGGCTCATGTCCCCGATCTCGTCGAGGAAGAGCGTGCCCCCGTCGGCCTGCTCGAACGTGCCCTCGCGGCGCTCCTTGGCCCCGGTAAATGCCCCCTCCTCGTGCCCAAACAGCTCGCTTTCGATCAGGTCCGGGGGAATGGCCGCGCAGTTGACCGTTACGAAGGGGCCGGAGGCGCGCTCGCTGTTGCGGTGGATGGCCCGGGCCACCATCTCCTTCCCCGTCCCGTTCTCACCGGTGATGAGCACCTTGGCCTTCGCCTGGGCCGCCCGCTCGATCCGGTCGTAGACTCGTTGCATCGGCTCGCTGGAGCCGACCATCTCGTAGCGCTCCCGCACCTGCTCCAGTAGCTGCTCCCGCTCGCGGCGGAGCCGAGCCTGCTCCAGGGCATTCTCGACGGTCACCTTCGCGCGGCGCGGCTCGACGGGTTTTTCGAGGAAGTCGTAGGCCCCAAGCTTGGTGGCCTCCACGGCCTTCTGGATGGTTCCCTGTCCGCTTACGATGATGACGGGAATCTCGGCGTGCGTCTCGGCCATCTCGCGGAGCACCTCCATTCCTGAGAGGCGCGGCAGCTTCAGGTCCAGCAGCACGAGGTCGACGGGCTCCTCCTCGATTTGCGCGAGCGCCTCTTTCCCGTCTTTGGCCTCCAGGGTCGAGTAGCCATTGTGCTCGAAGGTCTCTCGCAGCCCCTCCCGGACGTGCCGGTCGTCGTCGACGATGCAAAGGGTTGGCTCGGTCATGACAATGGCAGGGACATGTGAGCGAAACGGGTGGGGAGCCGCCCCAGCCAGCTCCCTTACCTCTCCTCGGCGGCAGGCTCTTTCTGAGCAGGCTCCCCAGCGACCGGCAGGTGCACGGTCACGGCCGTGCCGATTCCCTCCTCGCTCTCGACCTCCAGATGCCCGCCGTGGTCCTCGGCCACCTTCTTTGCGATGACGAGCCCGAGTCCTGCTCCCTCCTCGCCGGTCGTGTAGCCCGGGTCGAATAGGCGGGCACGCGTTTCGGGCCCCATTCCGATTCCTGTGTCTCGCACCTCCAGGGCCAGGTAGTCGCGGGGCTTCTCTGCTGGATGCCACTGCAAGCCCCGTTCCATCTGCAGGGAAACGGTAATCGTCCCGCCCTCCGGGAGGGCCTCCATTGCATTGGCGACGAGGTTCTCCAGGACCGAATGCATCTGGTCCCGGTCGAACGCGGCGGCCGGAAGCTCCGCGCCGGTTTCCAGCGCGAGCTCGATGTCGGCGGGCAGGTCCTTGCGCAGCTCCCGAACCCGCTCCTCCACGAAGTCCTGCAGGTCCGCCCGGACGAGGGACGGCTCCTCGTCCCCGACGAACTTCATGAAGTTTGTCGTCATCCGCCGCAGGGATCGCACCCGGCTCTCGATGCGATCGGCGTAGCTGCCAATCTCCTCAGAGGCCTGAGCCTTCTCCCGCATGCGATCGACGAGAAGCAAAATGCTAGTTAGCGGGTTCTTCAGGTCGTGGGCCACCCGCCGCGCCAGCAGGCTCCAGGTCCGGTAGGAGGGGCCCTCCCCTTGATCCGCTACATCCGAAGTACGGAGACGGATCAACCAGGTCTGTGGCCTCCCGTCTCCCAGCGGCTTCAGCCGGGCCTGAACCTGCTTTGTCTCGGAGGCCTCGCCTGAGATCGGCACCTCGACGGCATAGGTCTCTTCCCCGACGGATCCGTCTCGGATCTCCTCCAAGAGCCGACGGAGGTCCGGCACCTCCCGCGCCAGAAGCGAGGTGTCGGGCTGCGGGTCGGACAGCCCCAGCAGGGAGCGGGCGGCCTCGTCGGCGTGCTCGACGGTCCCGTCCGCCCGGGCGAGGAGGTGTCCCCCGTCTCGGGCCTCCGCAAGGTCAATCCGTTCTCGACGGAGCGCCTGGTGGCGACGGTAGGCCCGCCGTCCCCAGACCACGGCTCCCGCAGCCACGCCAGCTCCAAGTAGAAGCAGGACCCACGGACCCCATCGATAGAGCAGGTACGCCGGGTTGTCGGCCATTCGGTAATAAATCGTCTTCTCCGAGGTGCGTCCGACGAGATATGCCGGCCGTCCTTGGCCCCGATTCATTGCGGTCCAGGAGGCGTCCCGGACCGGAAGGAGGGCTTTCGGCTCCAGGTCCGACCCGAGAAGATAGGGCGAGGAGCCCCCAACGATCACTTCCGGGGTGCCGGGGCGAAGAAGACCGGGAACAATAGAGAGCTCCCCTGCGCTCTGGCTGCGGCGTGCAGTCCGGAGCCCCTGCAGGTCCGGTCCCCGAGTGCGAATCATTCCCGACTCGTGGGACACGAGGATCTCCTCACCGTCCTCTCCGTCGAGATTCGTGACTGCAACCGAATTGGCAGAGTCTGGGATCTTTTGGGCACGGAGGGTACGTCCGGTCTTCGGGTCAAATCGCTCCAGATGCCCTGGCTGGGGACGCTGGCGGTTCGAGCGGCGGAAGACCACGTAGTCCCGTGTTCCGTTCCCGTCGACGTCACCGGTCTCGAGGTAGGCCCGAGCCCAGAGGCCGCCCACCTCCCGCTTCCACACCACCCCGGGTCGCGGAGGCAGCCCCAGCAAAAAGAGATAGGCGTGCTGGTCGTCCATCCCGCCCCCACGGGCTCCGTTGTTCGACGCTCCCGTGGCGGCCAGAAGCTCCGGGGCCCCGTCCCCGACGATGTCTTCAAACATGAATTCATCGATCATTGCCCCGCTCGTCCACCGGCCTAGGCGCTCCCCACTCTTTGAGTTGAGAACCCACACACCACGCGGTCGGCGGGCAAGCTGGGTCATCATCACGGCAGCGAGCTCCCTCGTGCCGTCTCCGGTGAGATCCGCCAGATGAACGCCCCGGAGATCCGGGTCCCAGGGCAAAGTCCCCTCCGGCTCCCGGCGCGGCTCCCCCCGCGTCAGGAAGAGCGTGCGCTGCTTCCGGCCCTCCGCGTTTACGACCCCGAGAAACAGCGAGTCGCGGCGCACCACCGGCACAACCGCCTCCGTTCGACCGTCCCTCCCGAAATCACAAAACTGCAGGTCCCGGATTACATCGCCGGCGAAATTGACCTGGTCTACGACCTGTCCCCCCTGTGTTCTGATTGCTACAGCCTCCGGCGATCGGGACCGAGACTCTGCGATCGGATTGACCTTGAGAATCTCGTCCCGGGCATCTCCATCCAGGTCGCGGTGGTAGCGTCGTCCGCCTGACTCACGGACCTGCTCGGCCACATATGGGTAGTCCTTCGGGCCTCGCTCGAAGGCCCCGCAGCCGCAGGTTACCGCGGCAACAAGGAAAAAAGCCATGGAACGCCACACCCCCCTCATGCCGAGCAGGTGGATGTTGAGAAACCCATATCGCCTCACGTCCAGTCGTGTCGTTTGAGTTACGGACGCCCCAAAAGAATTGCGCTGTGGAGATTCCACTTGGCCCGTACAGGGGCATCCCGATTCTGCCTCCTTGTGGGCTGAAAGAGCTTCGGGCTACAGATTTACTCATCTCCTTATTGCTTATCTATAACATCCGCAAACATGGACTCCATGTCAACTCCAGGTTCACAAAGATAGGCCTCGGAGCCAGCATGCCGCGGGTCGACGTGGCCGACTTCATGCTCCGGCTCGCCCCGAGTGACGAGTATGGGGGAGAGGGGCCGACCTGCCCCCCTGAGCGACCGATTCGATGAGTCGAGAACTACGCCCACTCCTCCAGCAGCGCCGGGAGGTCGTCGGGAAACGGGGTCAATGGGGAGTGCTCAGTGGCCGCGCCCCAGAGTTGGCGGTCGAACGTCGCAAACGTCACCATCTCCGCCAGTTCCTCGGCCCACGTGAGCGCCGAGGCCAACTGCACCGCATCGTAGCCCCGCAGGTCGTGTTCGAACGCGAGGACACCGGCACGAATGACGAGGGGTTCGGGCGCAGACACGATCGCAAAATCGGGCCAGTCATGCCGAAAATCCCGGAGCGCAGAACGGCCCTCGCTCTCGGTTACGGCACCGGTGCGAACAGCTTTTGCGAAGGCGGCTTCTGATTCCGCACGACTCAAAACGGAGGTTCCCACGACCGTTGCGGCCTCGAATATCTCTCTCACCTGCACCGTTCCTTTTTCATCGAGGTGTCGTTTGACGAGGGCGCTGGCATCGAGATATAGAAGCATATGACTCTACCGACGATCCTCCAGGAGCAATTGCGCCACGGTCTTCTCTCCTTTCACCTTCGCCACAGGCTCTCTCGCAGGAGGTTTCTTCCCACTCCACGAAAGGACGCCCTTTTCCTCGAGGGCCTTCATTTTTTCTCGGGTCGACACGTCGTCCTCCTGGCGCGCTTCCTCTGCACGGACTGGACCAAGACGACCGAACGGCTTGCCCTCGCGGGTGAGAAGGATGGTTTCGCCCTCTTCAACGCGCTCAAGATAGTCGGAGAGGTGATCGGTCAGTTCCTGTACGTCGGCTTCTGTGACGTCGGAGGGCATAGCGGCCCTGCATGTAATTGGACGGACGATTGTGCGGTGCAAACGGTGACCGGACCCGAAAGTGCCGCCTCGCCGAAACGCCCAGGGAACCCTTCGCGGCACGTTCACTGCGGCCGCATGTATGAAGCAATCAGCAGCATCCGGCCGATGGAAGGCTCCTCACGAACGCTTTCCCCTCAACGCTCAACCCTCAACAAAAATGCCCCGCCACATCCCCGAGGCTGTCCGCCGCCGCGTCGAGTATTTCGACGGGCAGACGTGCGTGGAATGCGGACGCACGATCGACGGCAAGGCTTTGGAGAAGCACCTCGATCACCGGGAGGCGTTCAGTGACGGGGGCGAGCACGCCGTTTTCAACCTCGATCCGCTCTGCCACGAGTGCAATCAGGCGAAGGGGGCCGGATCGACCGAGCGTACCGAGCAACTGCGAGAGCGCTACGAGGAGCAGCGTAGGGACACCCAGCGCTACTTTCAGAACACGGATGCTCGCATCGTGGGCAACGACCAGCTCCGCACGCCCCAGGAAGAAGGATACGTCGCACTTCAGGACTATTTCGACGAACAGGACGCCACGCAGCTCCCCGCCATCGTCGTCCTTCCCACCGGCTGTGGCAAATCCGGACTCATCGCCTGCGCGCCGTTCGGCATTGCGAAAGGACGCGTACTGGTGGTGGCGCCCAACCTCACGATCAAGGACGGGCTTGCGGAGGGCACCTTCAGCGGCACCGACAACTTCTACCACTTCTGCGACGTGCTGCCGTCGGACACTCGCCTGCCCCGTGTGGTGGCGCTGGAGCGGGGCCGCGTGAACGAGGAGGATTGCCGCCGGGCGGACGTGGTCGTGACCAACGTGCAGCAGGTGCAGGGCTGGCTGCCGCTCTTCCCGTCGGACTTCTTCGACATGGTTGTCGTGGACGAGGCCCACCACGCCCCCGCCGACTCGTGGCAGAACATCAACCAGGCGTTTCCCGACGCAAAGAAGCTCTACCTGACGGCCACCCCCTTCCGCAGCGATGAGCAGCCCATCCGCGCCGAGCCCGTCTATCGCTACCGCCTGGCCGACGCGATCAACGCGGGCTACGTCAAGAATATCGTGCGGGTCGACGCGGTGGCGTCCGAGATGACCTTCACCGTGGAGGGGGAGGAGCGGTCGTTCAGCCGTGAGGAGATCATGGACCTGCGCGAGGAGACGTGGTTCTCGCGGGGCGTGGCGCTGTCGGACGTCTGCAACGAGACGATTGTGGACCGCAGCGTGCAGCTGCTGCAGGCCAAACACCGGCGCGGCACGGAGCGGCACCAGATCCTGGCCGCCGCCTGCTCCATCCGCCACGCCGAGCAGGTGGCGGCCCTCTACCGGAGCCGCGGCGTCGACGCGTCGTTTGTGGCGAGCCGCGGCATGACCACCGAGGAGCGCGAGGACCGTCTCCGTGCCTACGACCACGGCGATCTCGACGCCATGGTCCACGTCGGCATCCTGGGCGAGGGCTACGACAACAAAAACATCTCCATCGCCGCCCTCTTCCGCCCGTTCCGCTCGGTCGCCCCCTACACGCAGTTTGTGGGCCGGGCCCTCCGCGCCCTCCCTGACGGCACCGAGACGGATAACCTCGCGCACGTCGTCGCCCACGCCGGGCTCAATCAGGAGGGGCACTGGCAGTACTTCAAGCACGAGACGGAGGAGGCGCAGGTGCTCGCCGACCTGGACGCCTGGGCGCAGGCCCACGACGAGGAGGCCGCCCAGGAGTCAGCCACAGAATCGTCGCAGGGTCGCAGCGAAAGCGACCCGGCGGAGGTGACGAGCGAGGAGATTGAGGGCTTCGACGTGGACACGTATCTGCCGGTGGAGGGGGCCGAGGCCGAAGAGACCCGAGAGCACCTCGACGACGTGGAGGAGGCGCTCGACGCCCTCGAAGAGAAGGGCCTCGACGTGCCCGACGCCGACGCCATCAAGCAGGAGATCGTGGAGCGCAACCAGCCGCTGGGCGACGAAGACCTCCCCCCGCCGCCCAACCGTCCCGCCCGCGAGCGGCACGCCTACCGCAAGATCCTGAACCACGCCGTCCGCCGCGCCGCGGGCACCGTGCTGCACCGTCTCAACATCCCCGAGGGCGACGACCTCGTCGGCACCGTGGGCACCGGCGAGGAAGAGAGCAACATCGAGGTCGTCCTCCGCATGCTCCACCGCCGCGTCAACGCCGCGATGGGCCGCGACGATGGGACGGACGGCCGCAACGACTGGCCCCTCGCGGTGCTGAAAGACGCCAAAGACCGCGTGCCGGACGCTCGAGACGCTGTCCTCGACCGTATCGAGTCCGCCACCGAGTATCGCGTCGATGGTGCACAGGGGGACGGTGCACGGGACGACGAAGGAGGGCAGAAGGGCAGTACCGGCTCAGCCGATGACACATGGACGGCCGCCGATGACTTCGAGTGGGGCGACCCCTTCTGAGCTCCGTACGGTCATAAGACGTTGCTCGATGGGACGGCCCGTTTCCATGCCAGCGACAGTTCAGTGGTCAGAGGCCGCCTCGCCTGGCGACGCGAGCGCCCCTTCTGGTTGAAAGAGCTGCTTTCGCGCGTACGGTGTGCCCAGCGTAAAAAGACGGCCGAGCATGAGCGTGGTGATCCCCCACCATACCCCAGGCAGGCCCCACCCCATCGGGGTCACCAACAGCAGCACGACGGCCGCCGCCGCGGCGGTCCCGACCATTGCCTTCGCGAGGTAGGAGAACGCCTCGGCGCCCATGTAGATGCCGTCTCCCACGAAGACGAGCCCGTTGAGCGGCTGGAGCAGAACGACGAACAGATACACCTCCCGAAGCGCCGCGATGGTGTCGGGGTCGTCCGTGAAGAAGCCAGGGAGCACCGGTCGAAGGGCGAAGAAGCCAAGGCCGAGTACGATCCCGACGGCCAGTCCCCACTGCAGTAGCCGATTGGACACGATCCGGGCCGTTCTGGAATCATCGGCGCCGAGGTGCTTCGACACGAGTGCCTGCGCCGCCACGGCCAGCGCGTCCACCAGTAGGGCGAGAAAGGTCCAGAGCTGGGCCGCCACCTGGTGGGCGGCCACCGCCGTCACCCCCACGCGGGCCGCCATCGCTGTCGCCAGCGTCATGGTGCCCACGAGCGAGGCGGTGCGCAGGAACAGATCCCGTCCCACCTTCAGGAACGGCACCAGCGTGTAGGGGTCCGGCCATCGAAGCTCGATCCCGAGCTCCGCCCGCCGCGCCTTCAGGAGCAGGTACAGAAACGTGAGCGCCCCCACCCACTGCCCGATGGCCGTCGCGGCCGCGGCCCCCGCTAGGCCCCAGTCGAAGACGAAGATGAGAAGGGGGTCGAGCCCGCCGTTGATGACGTTGAAGCCGAGCGTCACGACCATCGGCGTGCGGGTGTCCTGGTAGCCCCGAAACGCTCCGTGACTGGCTGTAATGAGGAGCACCGCCGGTCCGGCCAGCGCGCGGATGCGCAGGTAGGCCAGCGCCGGGCCCATGAGCTCTTCGCTCGCCCCCATAAGGATGAGGACGGGCCGGGCCAGAGCCTGAAGGGTAATCAGGGCCAGGACGCCCGTCCCTACCGCCAGGGTCAGCGCCCGCATCACCACCCGGCCCGCCTCCTCCCGGTCGTCGTTCCCCACGGCCTTTCCCACCCGCGGCGTGGTGCCGTACGCGAGAAAGTTGAAGATGACGAACGTCATCGAAAAGATCGACGTGTTCACGCCCAGAGCCCCGAGCGGAACGGAGCCCAGCTGCCCCACGAACGCCGTGTCGACCAGCGAGACGAGCGGCCCGGCGGCAAGCCCGGCTAGGGCAGGCACGGCCAGGTCCAGAATGTCGCGGTCGTGGGGACTCGTGAGCGAGAGAGGCACCAGCGGCGAGACCCGTCGATTCGAAAAGGGATCGTTCCCTCCTCACGAACCGCAAAATGAATGGATTCTGCTCCGTGCGCCGTCCCAGATGGATTTCTGGAGGAGTTCCCGAGGTCTGCCGTGGGGAGATTCTGCGGCGTCCCTGTCTACTGGCGGAGCCGCTTCAAAATCCGCCGGGCCGCCCGGTTGTCGGGGTCGAGCTCCAACACCGTCTCAAACATGCGGCGGGCCCGATTCGGCCGGTTCATCCGCAGGTACACGATCCCGAGACTCCCGTACGCTTCCGCGTGGGTCGAGTCGACCGCAATGGCCCGACGAAAGTGGCGGGCGGCCGCTTCGTATCGGTTGGCCTGGGAGGCGAGGCGTCCGAGCTGCATGTGCCCCTGCACGAGATCGGGGTCGAGTCGAACGGCCTCGGCGAAGGCCTTCCGGGCCGCCGCCGTCTGTTTGTTCTTGAGCCGAACCACGCCCAGATTGAACCACGACTGGGCGGAGTAGACCGGATTGCGCTCCACGATCGTCTCGAGCCGCTTTTGAGCGGCGTCGAGGCGCTGGCTTCGGAAAAGTGCCCCCGCAAGCTTGACCTGGGCCTCCAGCATCTTCGGCTGGCGCTGTACGGCCGACCGGTAGGACTGAATGGCGGTTTGGGTGCGGCCGCGGGCTTCCGCCATCGCCCCGCGCCAGTAGTGGGCCCACGCATTTTCGGGGGCGGCCTGGACGGCCCGCTGCATCACGCGGGCGGCCGCCGCGATCGAGTCGGCTTCGGACAACGCCCGTGCCAGGGCAATGCGCCCGTCGGCAGCCCCCTCCCGAACCCGGCCCTCCCGTCCGTGGTCGATGGCCCGACGGATGTATTCCGGATGCCGATGCATGGTCTCGTAGAAGCGAAAGTACGCGACGGTCGCCTTCGCGTCGGCCCGGTCGGGAGGCGGACTCGTACCGTCGAGGGCCTCCATGCGGCGCAGCGCCGCGAGCTGGAGCGCCCCGGTGGTGTCGAAGGAGGGCCGTCCGGCGGAGGGATCACGCGGGGGACCGGGACGCTTTCGAATCCAGTGGTCGGTAAAGGTGACGTGGGGCACGTCGCTCGTACCTCCCTTCTGCATGTGGCAGCTGACACAGTTGCCGGTCATGGCCTTGTCGCGCGACACGTTGGGCCGCGAGCAGACCGGCTGGGCCGAGCGCTCCCCCCCATGGCACGACCGACAGGTACTGTTGTACTCTTTCGTCGTGGTCGTGGCGGCTGGCTGGTGAGGCTCGTGGCAGGTGGAGCACGTCATGTTGCTGTTCTCGAAGCAGGCGCTCCGGGCCAGCCGGATCGGATGCGAGTCGATGCCCACCCAGTCCGGATCCTCCAGCTGCTTCTCGGGCACGTAGACCGTTCGGTTCGTGCTCAGGGGCTCGCCCGGGCGGAAGCTCGTCGGGGTCTCGCCGGGCTCGAAGACGGTAATGCCCGCGAGATGGCACTGCTGACAAACCGACAACTCTTCCGCGCGCGGCAGCGAGGTGGGATCTACGATCGCAAGGTCGTTCGCCTTAGTCGTCTTTTCCTTCTTGGCCTTGCGTTGGCGCTGCACGTGCGTCTCTCCGGGGCCGTGGCAGCGCTCGCAGGTAATGTTGGTGGGGGCCTTGGGGTAGTGGTTCTGGGTAAACGGGGAGCGTTCCGGCCGACCGGCGTGGCAGCTCATGCACTGGAGGTTGATCTTCCGGCTAAACCGGTCGTTGGCCCCCTCGTACCCCGGACTCATGTCCCACTTTTCTTGATCGGCGTACCAGGTGAGCGGCATCTCCGTGAGGTAGCCGTTTACTTCCATCAGGTAGGAGCGGGTGGCGTTGCCGGACCCGATCACGTAGGCCGCCTTGTGGACCCGCTCGTGGACAATCTTTCCGTTGGGCCCCCGTCGGAACTCGCGCTGGTAGAGCGTGTCGTTCCGGACGAACGCCTCATAGGACAGGCCGGACTTTTCGTGCTGCACCACGGTGTTTCCGGAGAAGCGCTCCGGTGCCGTGCCTGGATCAAAGGTGGAAATCGACTGGCCGTGGCCGGTCTTCCGGTAGGAGGATGTGACGTCGGGGTGGCAGGAGGCGCAGGCCTTATCGCCGAGGTAGCGAGCCGAGTCCGGGATCGAGACGGTGGAGGCCGCGCGCGCAGGACCTGCCGAGTCCGGAGGAGCGGCGGTCGATCCCGGCGGGGGGTCTGAGGAGCAGCCAACCCCGAGGCCGAACAGGAGCCCGACGGCTCCGCCGATGAGCAAACGTATGAGCCTCGTTAAGCACATCGCTGCCGAGCCGACTGGAAAGACGGTGGTTCTGCGGTGGAACGATCGAACACCTGGAGACCGAACTCTTCGCTCCAGGAGCAAGGTTCCCGGCACCCGATCCTCTCTCCCCTCAAGGCTTCGAACACTAAGAAAAAGGGGACTGACAGCGGAAAGAACAAGGACTGCTTCCCGACCAGCCGCAATGGTCTCGATTGACGGGCGCAGGGCCCGTATTGGCCGACAAAGTCGTCACGAAAATTGAGCCAACGCGCCCAAGCCAAGCAATGATAATAGTTTTCTAACAACAGCCGGTATTGCCGAAGGTAGGGACACTGTTACGTGCTTTTCAGCCAATGGACCTGTGTGCCGTGGAAGAACAGACGCTTGGAACAGGCCCGACGGTTCTCGTCGTCGACGACGAGGAGGACCTACTCAGCCTCCTCGAATACAACCTTGAGCAGGAGGGGTTTGAGGTCCTACTTGCCCGAGACGGGGTAGAGGCGATCGAAAAGGCCCGGGCACATGAGCCTGCCCTCATCATCCTCGACATCATGATGCCGAAGATGGACGGCATCGAAGTGTGCGAGAAATTGCGCAAAGACGCGCACCTCCGCACCATCCCCATCATGATGCTCACGGCCCGGACCGAGGAGGATGACAAGGTGGAAGGCCTCGACGTGGGGGCCGACATCTACCTCGGCAAGCCTGTGTCCGTCTCGGTGATCGTGAGCCAGACGAAGGCTCTGCTCCGCAGCGCCCGGCGCTACGAGGACCCGCCCGACCAGATTGAGGTGCACAACCTACGCGTGGACCGCGACCGGTATCTGGTCTACCAGAACGACAACGGGGAGGAGACCGAGATGCGCCTTCCGCGCAAGGAGTTTGAGCTGCTTTACTTTCTGGCCTCCCACCCCGGCAAGGTGTTTTCCCGTCAGGAAATCTTGGATGAGGTGTGGGGCCGAGATGTGTATGTCGTCGACCGGACTGTTGACGTGCACATTCGCAAGATCCGAGAGAAGATTGGGAGCGAGTACATCGAGACCGTCAAGGGCGTCGGCTACCGAATGAAAGAGTGACACATCCCCGCCCTCCCGGAAAGAACGAGGTTTCTCTTGTTCTGGATAAGCGTTATGATTCAGCATAGTCAATTTGTCACATCACAGGCATCTGTTCTCTCATGATCCTCCCCTTCGATGTCTCGTCGCAGAGCGGTACCCTGCCGTGTTCGCCGCGAGTCCGATTATCCAGCGCAGCCTGCGTGCTGTTGCTGGCATTCACGCTCGTCGGGTGTGGGGGCTCGTCCAGCAGAGAATCGGTGAGCGTAGACGGGTCCAGTACTGTGTTTCCCCTGACGGAGGCCGTCGCTGGGGAGTTCATGAACGCCAACTCGGGAACTCGGGTCAACATCGGCGTGAGCGGTACCGGAGGGGGGTTCGCCAAATTCCTGCGCGGTGAAACGGCGATCAACAATGCCTCCCGTCCCATCTCGCCCGCCGAAATCAAGAAGGCGGAGAAGAACGGCATCGAGTTCATCGAGCTTCCGGTGGCGTACGACGGCATCGCCGTGGTCGTCCATCCCAAGAACGACTGGGCCAACTGCTTGACCGCCGGGGAGTTGGAGGAGATCTGGGCGCCCAACAGCCCAATCCAGCGCTGGAACCAAATTCGGGATGCCTTCCCGGATCGTCCAATCGAGCTGTACGGGCCCGGCACCGCCAGCGGGACCTACGACTATTTCACGGAGGCAATCGTTGGGAAGGCGGAGGCCAGTCGCTCCGACTTCACGGCAAGTGAGGATGACAACGTGCTCGTGCAGGGCATTAAGGGGACGGAGACGGCGCTCGGATACTTCGGGCTTGCCTACTACGAAAACAACGCGAAGGAGCTCAAGGCCCTTTCCATCGATCCCGACCAGCGAAACAGCGGGGCGTCCTGCGTAGCCCCAAGTGCCAAGACTGTAAAGAACGGCAGCTACCGCCCCCTGTCGCGGCCCCTCTTCATTTACGTGAACGCCGCGAAAATCACACCCGCGGTCGAGTCCTTCGTCAAGTTCTATCTTGAGAATGCAGACAAGCTGGCCCCCGATGTCGGCTACGTGGGCATGCCGGAGGATGCCTACGAGCTAGCCCTGCAGCGCTTCCGCAACCGGACCACCGGCACAGTCTTTGGGGCGGAAGGGATAGATGCCACCGGGACTCGGGTCGAGAAGATGCTTCGCAGCGCGATGGAGGACACAGCCTCGGCCGACACGACGGCACAGTAGCGTACGGCCCTTCTGCACTTACCGATTTCGCCTGCACGACTTCTTATGAGCACGGAGCCCCCTGCCGTAACGACGTCACCCGGCGCGGACACCGAGACCTCGTCGCGCCCGACCGAGGACCTCCGGAAGCAGGTATACGACAGTCCGAAGGAAAAGGCCGTCAAGTACGCGCTCGGAGCGTGCGCCCTCATCAGCGTGCTTACAACGCTCGGCATTGCGGCCGTGCTCGTCGTCGAGTCGATCCCGTTCTTCCAGTCGGTGTCCCTGGGCGAGTTTTTCGGGGACACCCGGTGGACGCCGCAGTTCTCCGAGAAGCACTTCGGCATTTGGGCCCTGCTGAGCGGAACGGTACTCGTGACGGTAATCTCGGCCGTAGTGGCGCTCCCGATTGGGCTCGCAAGTGCCATTTTTGTCTCCGAGTACGCGCCCTCCCTGCTTCGGAAGACCCTGAAGCCCGCCCTGGAATTGCTGGCGGGCGTGCCGACAGTCGTCTACGGGTACTTCGCGCTCACCTTCGTCACTCCACTGCTGCAGTCGTTCATTCCGGGCCTGGGCGTGTACAACGCGCTCAGTGCCGGGATCGTCGTCGGCATCATGATTATCCCGATGGTGGCCTCCCTGAGCGAAGATGCTCTCCAGGCAGTGCCCGATAGTCTCGGGCAGGCGGCCCGTGCCCTCGGGGCCACGAAGCTCGAATCTGTTCTCCGCGTAAACGTACCGGCGGCCTTCAGCGGCATCATGGCGAGCTTCATCCTGGCAGTGAGCCGCGCCATCGGGGAGACGATGATTGTGACGCTGGCGGCAGGCGCGACGCCAAAGATGACGCTCGACCCGAGAGAGTCGATTCAGACCATGACGGCCTTCATCGTGCAGGTAAGCAAGGGCGACACCCCCCAGGGCACAATCGAGTACAACAGCCTCTTTGCCGTGGGGCTCGTGCTCTTCCTCATCACCCTCTCCCTGAACATCCTCGCCAACCGCATTACGCGACGCTACCAGGAGCAATACTAGATGGTTGAAGGTTGGAACATTCGAAGATTGAGTATTGGCAGTGACGATGTGCTCCATGAATCTCGAATCTCCCAATCGTCAATCTTCCAATCTTCAATCCAGTAAACTATGGATTCCTCTCCGAACGGCACATTCCAGTTGCGCCGCCAGCGCCGCGAGCGCATCGGCATGATCCTGGTTGGGATACTGTTCCTGGCCACGATCTTCGGGATCATCGTGCTGGCCACCCTCCTCGTGGACGTGGTGCTGACGGCAGTCCCCTGGCTCGACGGGCAGTTCCTCGGGAACCTCCCGTCCCGTTTTCCGGAAGAGGCCGGCATCAGATCGGCCCTTTTCGGGACGCTGTGGCTGATGGGGCTTACGGCGCTCATTTCTGTGCCCCTCGGCGTGGCCTCGGCCCTGTACCTGGAGGAGTACGCAGAGAAGGGATGGTTTCTGCGCCTCATTCAAATCAACATTGCGAACCTGGCCGGCGTGCCGTCGGTGGTGTACGGCATCTTGGGCCTTGCCCTGTTCGTGCGCTTTGCCGCGCTGGGAAACAGTCTCCTGTCCGGCGCCCTCACGCTGAGCCTCCTCATCCTCCCCATCATCATCATCAGTTCGCAGGAGGCGCTTCGGGGCATTCCGAGTGGCCTCCGCGAGAGCGCCTACGCCCTCGGGGCGACCCGCTGGCAGGTCATCCGTAGTCACGTACTGCCGATGGCCGCCCCGGGCATCTTCACGGGCGTAATTCTCGCGCTCAGCCGAGCCATTGGGGAGACGGCTCCCCTCATCCTGGTGGGAGCCCTCACGTTTGTCCCGTTCGTTCCCCGAAGCGCGATGGATCAGTTCACGGCCCTGCCGATTCAGATCTTTGACTGGGCCCGCCGCCCCCAGGACGAGTTCGTGGGCCTCGCGGCGGCGGCCATCGTAGTGCTGATGGTTCTTCTGTTCACGATGAACCTGACGGCCATTCTACTGCGCGACTACTTTGAGGGACGCCGCCCTGGCCCGTAAATTCCGAAGACGCACTCTCTCGCTGTCTATACGACCGACCGTGCCCGCCATGCCTACCGACGAGTCCACCGATGCGCCCCCCTCGCCGGCCTCCACCGACGAGACGACGCCCGACGGGCAGCCTGGTGGACGCCACGATGAGGACCCCCAGGAAGCGCCGTCGGACTCGGCCTCGTCGGGCATGCAGCCGAAAATTAAGATTCGCAACCTGGACTTCTGGTACGGGGAGAACCACACTCTGAAGGACATCTCGATGGAGGTGAAGGCGAACCAGGTGACGGCCCTCATTGGCCCCTCCGGCAGTGGCAAGTCGACCGTGCTCCGGTGCCTGAACCGGATGAATGAGCTCATTCAGGGCACGACGCTCGAGGGCACCGTTCTCGTCGATGGGCAGGACATCTACGCGGAGGACACCGACCCGGTCATGGTGCGGCGGCGCGTCGGGATGGTGTTTCAGAAGCCAAATCCGTTCCCGAAAACAATCTACAAGAACGTAGCTTGGGGGGCTGAAATTAACGGCTACACCGGCGACATCGACGCTCTCGTGGAGCGGTCGCTGCGCCAGGCAGCCCTGTGGGACGAGGTGAAGGACCGCCTACACACGAGCGCCTACGACCTGAGTGGGGGACAGCAGCAGCGCCTCTGCATCGCCCGTACCCTCGCCGTGCACCCCGACGTGGTGCTCATGGACGAGCCGGCGAGCTCCCTCGACCCCATCGCCACGTCGAAGGTTGAAGAGACGATCACCGAACTCAAGAAGGACTACACGATCGTGATCGTCACCCACAACATGCAGCAGGCCTCGCGCATCAGCGACGAGACCGCGTTCCTTTACATGGGGGAGCTCGTCGAGATGAACCCGACCGACCAGCTGTTCACCCGCCCCGAGAAGGAGCGTACGCAGGCCTACGTAACAGGTCGCTTCGGCTGAGCCTCGACTGTTCGCTGTTGCCTCCCGCCGGGCGCCCGAGCCCGCTTTCTCTTCAGCGCTTCCCTAATGCCTCCGAGGCCATGCAGAACCGTTCATCTCTCGACCAGGAACTCGCCTCCCTGCGCGGCCTCATCGCCGACATGGCCAACCGTGTCGATGAGCAATTTGCCGACGCGATGAACGCTCTTCTGCAGGGCGACACCGACCTCGCGGAGCAAGTGGTGGCCGGCGACGATGCCATCGACGCGCTCGAGCTCCGAATCGATGAGCAGTGTGAGCGCATCCTGGCGCTGCACTCCCCCGTTGCGGTCGATCTGCGCACGCTCATCATGGCAGTGAAAATCAACACCGACTTCGAGCGGATCGGTGATCACTGCCGTAATCTTTCCCGCAACGCTCGCCACCTCGCCAACGCCCCCGGCCTGCTCAATCAAACGCGCCTTCCGAAGATGGCCGACATGTCGCGCACCATGCTCCGGGAGGCCGAGATTTCGTTCCTGGAGAACGACCGCCTGAAGGCCCGCAAGGTGGTTGCGCGGGACCTGCAGGTGAACCGCCTGCACGAGGAGACCTTCGAGACGCTGGTGGGCATGTGCGAGGAGGGGCACGAGCAGTCCGAGGTCATCGCCCACCTCCTCACGGTGAGCAAGGCCCTGGAGCGCATTTCCGACCATGCCAAGAACATCGCTCAGGGGGTCGTCTTCATGGTGGAGGGGCGAGACCTCCGGCACCGCGACCTCGGCGGCGAAGAAACGGACTCCTCCTCGGAGGTCCCGCCCGACGACGAGTTCCCGTCCGGAAAGACCTTCCGCCCTGAAGCGTAGATCCGCCAGAGACCGGCCCGCGTCCCGAAAGGTCCCTCGGCGGCCAAAGTTCGGGGCGGCACCGCAGGGCGCTACCGGAGGAGGGTAATCCGGCGCGTCTTCATGCCATCCGCGGCCTTCAACCGCACGAAGTAGGTCCCGCTCGACAGCCGCGAGAGGACGCTCGTTCCGACCCGTATCGTGTGCATCTTGCCCGGCGCCAGCGTTCCCTCGTACAGGGTCCCAACTCGTTGGCCGAGCACGTTGTAAAGGGACACCGTCGCCTCTCCACCCTCCCGCGCTCCGACGCGGAGCCGGACCCTCGACTGAACCGGGTTCGGCGCCGGGGGGGTCAATCGCAGGGCCTCCTCCATCCGAACGGTGACAGAGACGGCCTTTGAGAGATGCTCGGTCCCGTCGGTATCGACCTGGCGGAGGCGGAACTGGTGCGTTCCGGGCACGATGTCCGTAATCTCGAAGCGGTACTCCTGCGGCTTCGACGTGGTCCCTCCTGCGGCCCTGCTCTCAACGAAGCCCGCCTCGGTGTAGCCGATCGCGTCTGGCTGCTTGTGCTGCACCTCGAATCCCGCATTGTTCGTCTCACTGGCCGTGCGCCACCGCAGCCGAACCGTTTTCCCGTCGCGGCGGGCCGTAAATTCAGTAAGCTCGACCGGGAGCGGCTCTGTGTTGGACGCCAGTGCAAACTCGCTGAACGAGCTTGTTTCCGCGACAAGGATGTCGTCGGAGGAATCTCCCGGAGTGCCACTCTCATCGACGGTGGTAGGAACCGACGAGAATGTGCCGCGGCCCGGCGTCGGCCGCTTGTACACAGTCACCTGGGTCGGATCGGAGATGCCCCCAAAGTCGCTAACTGGAAGCCGGATCTCAGTGCTAGAACCGAATTTGAAGGCCTTGTCGGTGCTCTCCTTAGCCTCGATGACGAGTCGATAGTCACTCACGTTGCTTTCGTCGATGCCGTCGGTGCCGTCGGGGGCACTATCGAACCGCGAGACGTCCACTCCGCCGGACCCGCTGACGTCAGAGAAGTTGACTGTCACGTCGGTGTCCCCGAAGACGGTCTTCGTAGTGCTTCCTGCCGTGTTGACCACCGCCAACGCCCGGCTCGACGGGTCCTCGCTGTCGTCACTCGGGGTAACCGTTATCGAGAAGTCGGTGGACGTCTCCGCTGGCCCGTCGCTGGCCGTGAGCGTTACTGTCGTCGTACCGGTAGTGCTTGGGATGAGAGAGATCTCCTGCCCCTGGTCCTCGGCCGATAGAACTGATGGGTTCCCCGAACTTGCCGTTATGGAGAGCGAATCCCCGTCGGGATCACGAAACACCGACTCAAGATTTACCAGCTGTATCGAGGGACTGCTCACTGTCACCGAGTCGTCCGGGAAGGGAGTGATGACCTCCGGCGGAATGTTGTCCGACTCCACGGTGATGGTCACGGTAGCCTGGTCGGCCGCGCTGCTGTCGTCGGTGGCCTCGTACTCGAAGCTGTCGGT
>NZ_JBDGQQ010000162.1:0-10938 GCF_042218895.1 Salinibacter sp.
CCAAGGGCGGCTGATCAGAGAGATGTTGGATGCATCCTCTTTCAAGCCGCCTGCGATGACATGGTTTTTCAACCCCTGATTGGCATGAGTGCATTGCTCTTTCGGGCGACACTTAGTACGACCAGACGCGCATGCCGATGAACCCATGGTATGCGAGCCAACCGGCCACCAGCGAGCAGGCCATCGACGTGAGGAACGAGTGCCACCAGATCAGACGATCCTCAGCGGTCTGGTAGTAGCGAAGGCCCTGAACGACCCCCAAGACGGAGAAGATCGCCAGGGACACCGAGCTCCACATCATACTGAGCGTGTACAGATTCGGCTGCGCAAACAGCTCATTGATGTGGGCGGGTTCGTGCAACACCGCAGCGAGGCCCGCGACGAACAGAGCAGCGCTCAGCGTGGCCAGGAGCGGCCACAGTCGCACCTGCAGGGGGTCGCGCAATTCCAGACGGCCGAGCAGCAGGCCCGTCCCCCAGAATCCCGCAAACAGAATGCTTGAGAGCAGCAGCCCCAGCACGACCGCCGAGAGCCCCCACCAGGTCCAAACGATGCCGGCAGAGACCCGCCGAAAGGTCCCGCCCCCGCCTCCGTTGATTTGGAGATACTGGCCACGACCCGTCGTCACGAAGGCGTGAGTGGCAACTGGGGCGTTTCGGCTCCGAAATTGGCCCTCGCCTACCGGAAGCCACGTGCCCGTGCCGCCGTTCCGCACGGGGTCGACGCTGCCCAGGAGCATCTGCTTGACATTCAGGACGAGTTTCGTCGCCGTCACGCGAAGCACCCGGGTCCAGGGCGCGATAAACCGGAGAGCTTCGTAGCGGGGGGCTACGCTGACGTAATAGCCTTCGTAGTTCGCGAGCCCCAACCGATCCGTAGACGTGACTTCGGGAGGGGCCGTACGAAGGTTCCGCGTGAGGTACTGTGCGACAAGATTCTCAATCTTCCAGTGGTCCGCGGAGTAGACGTTGTAGAAGACCGCGTAGCCACGCTCGTGTGCGTCGAGATACCTCGTTTTGGTGACGTGTCCTTCCATGAACGCAGAATGGCCGTGCCACACAAGTCCGTTCCGCACCTCGGTATTGTTCCCCAGTCCCGTACCGAACCTCACGCCGCGTTGCTTGGAGGCGAGGGAGGTTTGCGGCGTTTCCATCCGCCGCACGGAGGCGGGCTGCAGGAGACGATGTCCGTTGAGGCGACCGTCCTGAAGAAGCATCTTCATGAAGCGGGCCATGTCCCGAACATGGAGCTTTGCTCCAACTGCCGGACGCATCAGCATTGGCCGGTACTCCATGGCCTCGTCACTTTCAGGAGTCGCGTAGCCCGCAGCGAGACCTCGGCGACGCACGTCTTTCCGATTGTAGGTGGCCGAACTCATGTGTAGCGGGTCAAAGATCTCTTTTTCCACATACTTCACGAACCGGTCGTCCAGGGTCTGCTGGATAGCATACGCCGCCGCGTTCATTCCAGGGTCCGAATAGGCCGAGAAGCGGCCCGGCGGCCACCGGACGACCTGCGAGTGCGGGTGGTGGTTCACCTGGAGCCGGAGGGGGATCGAGTCTCTCGGGGCGTAGATCTCCGCTGGATGCGTTCCGTCGAAGCCGGACGTATGCTCGAGGAGATGCACGAGGCGGACGGGGTGTTTCTCCGTCCATGGATTCTCAAATTTGAGATCCGGGGCCAATACGCGGAGCTTATCCCTCAGGTCGAGATGGCCCCGTTCCTGCTGCTGAAGAGCCGCCACGCCGATGAACATTTTCGAGTTCGAGCCCACCCGAAACAGTGTACTGTCGGTCATCGGTCGTCCTGAAGAGCGGCGCGCGACCCCAAACCCCCGAGACCAAATACGACCGCTCGGGAGGACCAGCGCCACGGCCACCCCCGGAATGCCTTCTCTGCGGACCAGGGTTTCGATGCTATCGGACAGAGACTGGAGACTCTCTGGTGGTTCCGGATCTCCGGTACCGTTGGCACACACCGGCGTCCCGACTGCAAGCAGCAACACAAATGGGACGAGGCGCTTCATTCTTGGACGGGTCAATCCTGAACCGCATACTCGGCGACAAAGGCCGGACATTGAAACCGGAAACTTTTACTATTTTTAATCTTCCTACTGGTAATACTCAGAGGAACATTAGGCGGGGATGCGTAGGCATGGTGGCATCGATGGGATAAAGTGCCTCCCGTCCGCCACGACCTGGGGGCAACAACTCTGAGGCCCTCCCTCGGCCACGGTCAGTAGCCGATGCCACCTCCTCCTCCGCCTCCCCCACCTCCACCGCTGCCCCCACCCCCACTGCCACCGCCACCGCTTCCGCCCCCACTCCCGCCACTGCCACCGCCACTGCCGGAACCGTCTTTAAATCCTTCTGAGGCAACCACAATGCCCTCTGCGTCAAGACTTCTCACCTCCACCGTGACCTCGCTCATGTGGCTCTCGCACTGGACCTTCATGGGAGACGTGGTTACGTCTCCATTGGTAATTGCACACTCTCCATTTATGTTTGCGTACGTAGCGGCATTGACAGCTTCAGAGCCAAAGTACTCGCTTTCGCTGCTGGGAACCGTTGGGTAGCCCAGTGACTCCAGCTTGATGGTCGCATTGCTAGCAGGAGTCGTCCCTCCTATCTTGTCCACGTCTTTCCCCCCGAATTGCGTAGGCTCCTGTGCGTGGGCCTGCACATCGCTAGCAATCTCGACGGCCAGTTGTGTCAGTGCATCTTTATTAGCCCGGGTCATCCCCTGATCGTACGCTTCTAGGCCCGCCACGGTGGCGAGACCGACAATGACCGTTGCGAGAACGAGCAGAAGAAGCTGTTGCTGTCCCATCAGTCTTGAGAAGTGTCCTTAAAATTATCTACGACATGCTAAGAGGTTGCCACGCAGTGGCGGCGCCGAACTGCATCGATGCCATTTGGCAACGTGCAGCGAGTCCTGTGCTCTCTAGTACTTTTCTTTTTGCAAAAATGATTCCAATCTTTGTACTGCCTTGGGACACTAGAAGAGTATTACTTGATCGGCATAGACAGATCCACTTGTCCGCCCGGAGCCTTGAATAGTTGTTCGAATGACTTCCTTCCTACACCCACGGCTGACCCTGTGCGGACAGTTGCGGCACCTTGGTTATTCTTTATAGGAAATGTGAGGGTTGCTCGGAAGAATTTCTTTCAGGAATTGGGCACGCGTATTCAGAAATCGGGCGCTTCGAGGGATTGGACCCTCCTGGGAGAATGTCACGGCTCGGTTCTATCCAGTGCCGACTCGGGAGCCTGTGGTCTGGAGCGAGGCCCGGGTGAACGTGCGTTGTTCTTCCAGTTGCACTGTCAGTTATCACGCCGTCAGACTGGTTTGGCAGGGACGCGTCGGTGTTGACGTTTCGCCCAAGGTACGGGGGGCTCCTGCGGTTCGCCGAGACACTCCTCCCCCTACTGCGGTACGATTTGTAACTGAGTAGCAATCTTGCCCGTCCAGGGACATTGCCGTTGAACTGCCTTTGCCGGATCTCTCTGCTCGGCCCCCTGTTTGGATATTAATCCTCTCTTCTTCTCTCAGCTTCGCCGTCTCTCCCTATGCCCATTCCCGATCAGGCCCTCGATCGGTACCGGCAAACCCTCCGCCGCCGCGACGCTGAAGCCCGCGTGCGGCAGGAAGAGACCTATCGGCGCGCATGGGACGATGCCCGACGAGCAGCGTCGGTGCTCAAAGAGGAGTTTGAGGCCGAGCGGGTTCTGCTCTTCGGGTCCGTCGCCCGCGAGGAACGCCTGAGCCCCCATTCCGACCTCGACCTTGCTGTGGAGGGTCTCCCTCCGATGGAATACGATCGAGCGGTCGCGCGACTCCAATCTGTATCCTCACAGCGGAGCGTCGATTTGGTCTCCCTCGGCTCGTGCCCCGACTCCCTCCGACAGACCATTCAAGACACCGGCATCGAGCGATGACCGAGGACTATCGTGCCCTGGCAGGACGAATCCGCCAGGACCTCAACGACCTCGACGCTGTCTGCAACCGGGTGGGCGCGATCTGGGAGCGATATCAAGCCTCCGAAGACGAATACTACATCGATGCGGCCGCGCTGAACGTGCACGATTTCTACGCAGGGCTGGAGCGCATCTTCGAGACGATCGCCCGACAGGTCGACCAATCAATGCCGGAGGGACCACACGGGCACGAGGATCTTCTTGATCAGATGGCCCACGCAATCCCGAGTACGCGTCCCGCCGTGCTCTCGTCGGAACTGCGCCGTCGATTGGAGCCGTATCGCGGGTTTCGTCACGTGGTCCGGAACGTGTACGCCGCCGACTTCGACCCCGAACGGATGACGCCCCTCGTCCGCCGGCTCCCCACTGTCCACGGCGAGGTCGCGAATGAGCTTCGAGCGTTTTCCGACACGCTCGAACGCATCGCCGACGAGTCTACGGAATGAATCCCCGACCTGAATGCCCACTCCCCCCACCGACGCCCCCGACTCCCTCGTGGCCTACAGCGACGTCGCCGCCGCGGCCGAGCGGCTCGACGGTGTGGTCCACCAAACGCCCGTGATGACGTCCCAAACCCTCAACGCGAAGGCGACGGCTGAGCTGTTCTTCAAGTGCGAGAATTTCCAGCGCACCGGGGCCTTCAAGATCCGCGGCGGGTACAACGCCGTGTCGCAGCTCTCGCCCGAGGCCAAGGAGCGCGGCGTCATCACCTACTCGTCGGGCAACCACGCCCAGGCCGTGGCGCTGGCGGGACGCCTGCTCGGGGTGGACGCCACCATCGTGATGCCGAAAACCGCCCCGCAGGTGAAGCTCGACGCCACCCGCGACTACGGCGCCGAGGTTGTCCCGTACGACCCCGACGAAACCGTTCGCGAGGAGCTGGGCCGGCGGCTCGCCGAGGAGCGGGGCCTCACCCTCGTGCCGCCCTACGACCATCCGGACGTGGTGGCCGGCCAGGGCACGGTGGGCGATGAATTGTTCGGCCAGGTCGACGACCTCGACGCACTGCTCGTGTGCTGCGGGGGCGGCGGCCTGCTCTCCGGCTGTGCCCTGGCGGCCCGGCACCACGCCCCGGACTGCACGGTCGTTGGCGTGGAGCCGGCGGCGGGCGACGACGCCACGCGGTCGTTCCACTCCGGGGAGCTCCAGACCGTCAAAAACCCGGACACCGTTGCCGACGGGGCGCGGACGCCGTACCTCGGCGACGTGACGTTTCCACTGGTGCTCGAACACGTCGACGACATGGTCACCGTCTCGGACGGCACCCTGGTGCGGGCGATGCATCTGCTCTGGGAGCGGATGAAGATCGTCGTGGAACCGACGGGGGCCCTCGGCGCCGCGGCCCTGCTCGGGGACGCCGTTCCCGGCCAAAACCGCCGGGTCGGGGTCGTCGTGAGCGGGGGCAACGTCGACCTTGCCCGCGCAGGGGCCCTTTTCGACGAGTACGGGGTCGTTTGACCGCGTTGCTTCTCCCTTCTTCCATCCGTGGGGGCCCCGGCCACGCCCGCTGACTCTCGGGCCGCGCGTCGGAAGGGCGAGATGAACGGGATTCGACCGGGCGCTGAACGTGCACCGTTCGGGAGAAATGGCATGTTTCTTGGGGCAAAAAGTGGTGACGTTTGTCGAACCAGTCCCATCCGCCCACGATGCCTCTCCCGGACGATGTGCAACGGCAGTTCTTCACGCTTCCTTCCGCTCCTGAACAGGACCCCACGTTCCGGTCGGCCCTGAACCAGATCCTCCACACCGGGCTCCGGCAGTGCGGGGCCATCGGGCTCGTGGCGGTCCTTCTCTACACAGGACTGAGCGTCTTCGGGCTCGGGTACGACCTGAGCTGGACGTACGACGCCCTTCTTCGCAGGGATATCAGCCAGCGCGTCGTCGTCGCCGGCATCCTGATCGTGGCGGCCCTCAGCGTCATGGGGCTCGTTCTGTCCCAACTCCAGTGCTCCCTGCGCACCGGACGGCTCTTTGGCTGGGGGGCCGTGCTGGTGGCCGCAAGCGTGGCGACATTCGAAGGGGCCGTGCGCGGAACCTTTAGCACCGAGTTCGTCATCCTGGTGTATCTTCTCATCGTTGCGATCATCCCCTTTCGCCCCCTTCAGGTCGTGGGCATCGGGGGGAGTGTCGCCCTGATCGTGTACCTCCTGGGGCCCTCCGGCCCCGCCTGGGTCGGCACGCCGAGCCTCACGCCGGAGATGGCGAAGCACCTGGCGTTCGTAGGGGGCGGATCGGTGCTCATCACCGGGGCGAGCCTGGCCCTGTACCTCCGTCATCGATCCTTCGGGACTGCCCAGGCCTCTCTTCAGAAGAACCGCGACTTCCTCCGCCGGACACAGGACGTGGCCCGGATTGGCGGGTGGGAGTACAATCCCGACACCGATACCTTGAAGGGCACGGACCAACTCTACGATGTTCTGGGGCTTTCGGCCGGGACCCCCCTCGATCTCGACACGTGGTTTCAGTTTTACCCCCCCGAGGTGCGGGACAAGGTCCAAAACGCCCTCGACCACGCCCTCAGTCAGCGCGAATCGTTCGACCTGGAGGTCCCCCTAACCACGGCTGAGAACGACCGCCGCTGGGTGCGCCTCCAGGGGACCGCCCGGACCGACGGCGGGGATACGGTCCGGCTTACAGGCATTCTGCAGAACATCACGGAGCAGCAGGCCATGGAGCAGCGCCTCCACGACCAGGAACGACTGCTCCGCTCCATTGCGGAGAACGTGTCGGACGGGCTCTACCGCACGGTCCCGGGAGAAGGCCTTGTCTACGCCAACCAGGCGTTCGCCGACCTCTTCGGGTACGAAAACGTCGACGAGGTGCTCAAGCAAGACCCTAAGGCGCTCTATGCCCATCCGGAGCAGCAGACCGATCTCCTGTATCCAGCAGACGACGAAGATCATGACGCTCAGGAGGTTGCGTTCCGGCGGAACGACGGATCGACCTTCGTCGGGCTTCTCGGGGGGTCCGTTGTCCGGGATGAACGTGGGACGATCCAGTACATCGACGGCGTTGTCACGGACATCACCGACCTGAAGAAGCGAGAGCGGCGGCTCCAGGGAGAGCGCGACCGCTTCGAAACCTTATTCACGAACCTCCTCCAGAAGAGCGAGCCCCCCGGCCCCCGCGGATCGAGCCCTTCGGAGGCGGGAAGCACCGAGTAGGCGCGCCTCATTCCGCATTCGCGACCAGGGCTCAGCGTCCCTCATTGTCCCGCGGCACCGCGAAGGTTCTACCACCTCTTCGTTACGTTCCTAAACGCGGAGGCGTCCTTAGAACGAGGGGACTGCGAACGACCTGCGGGAAGTCCGCCGAGAGCCTCAAGAACGCCGCAATGCCTCTACTCGACCGTTCGACCGACGCTGGTTCTCTTCTGGGCACGGTAGTTGTGGGTAAAGGACCACGAGGTACTTCCGCGAACGCCCACCAAGCACCGTCATGAGCGCGCTGAACACACGATTTTGGGGCCTCCTCTTTCCCTCTGGAACCCGCGAGCAGGACCCCGACTTTCGATCCGTTCTCACTGATATTCTCCACACAGGGCTCCGGCAGTGCGGGGCCATCGGGCTCGTCGGGTCGCTCCTGTACGTCGGTCTCGGCGTGTTCGGCCTTGGCTATGAGTTGAACTGGACTTACAGGGCATTCAGAACGACGGGGCTGGACGACCGCATCGTCGTGGTCGGAACCCTCATCGTTTCTGCACTCAGCGTCTTTGGGCTCGTCCTGGCCCAGATGGAATGTAGCCTCCAGACTGGCCGGTGGTTCGGGGCCGGCGCGGTGCTCCTGACTGCCTCTGTTGCGACGTTTGAGGGGGCCCTGCGGGGCGTATTCGGGACGGAATACGTTCTCCCCATTTACCTCGTTACGGTGGCCGTCGTGCCGTTTCGCCCCTCGCAGGTGCTCGGAATGGGAGGCACGGTGGCAGTGGTGGTGTACGTCCTGGGGCCGTCCGGGCTTGCGTGGGAGGGGCTGGCAGCTCCCACAGCCGAGATGGCCAAGCACCTCGTCCTCGTCGGGGGAAGCTCGTTCCTCATCACCGGTGCGAGCAGGGCCCTCTACCGTCGCTACCGGGCGTTCGGGGACGCACAGGCCTCTCTCCAGAAGAACCGAGACCTGCTCCGGCGCGTGCAGGCGGTGGCCGAAGTGGGCGGCTGGGAGTACGATCCGGAGACCGGTGAAGCCGACGGCACGGATGAGCTGCATCGCATTCTCGACCTTCCGGACGAGGCCGTCCTCGGCGGCGATATGGGCCTTCGCCTACAGCCCGCTGAGGCTCGGCGAACCGTTCGGGCGGCGATTGAGCGCTGCCTCAACGGAGACGGCCCTGTCGACGTGGAGACGCCTATCGACACGGCAGGGGGGGACCGGCGGTGGGTCCACATTCGGGGACGGACGCGCGAGCGATACGACGGCTCCGTCCGCCTGGTGGGGACCCTGCAGGACATCACCGAGCGGCACGAGATGGAAGAGCAGCTCCGTGAGCAGGAGCAGCAGCTCCGCTCGATCACCGAAAACGTTAGTGATGGGATTTTCCGGCTCACTCCCGGGCACGGGCTGGTCTTCGCCAATGAGGCCTTCGCTCGCATGTTCGGCTACGAGTCGACCAGCGAGGTGCTCGCGGCCGATCCTACGGAGCTGCACGTGCGCTCCGACGACCAGTCGGTGTTCTTCTGGGCCGCCGAAACATCTTCGGCGCCCCAGGAGGTTCGCTTCCGCCGGAAGGATGGCTCGACCTTCACGGGCCTCCTGAACGGTACCGTCGTCCGCGATGAGCTCAGCGGCATGGTAAAGCACGTCGACGGCGCCGTTACCGATATTACGGCCCTCAAGGAGCGCGAGGAACAGTTGCAGCGGGAGCGCGACCGGTTCGAGACCCTCTTCCAGAACCTCCCTACGCCCGTCGTCCAGGGGGTCCTCGTGGACGGCGGCACCCGCGTCCAGACGGTGAACCGGGAGTTCGAGGAGGTCTTCGGGTGTGATGCTCGTTCGGTTCAGGGGACGAACATGTCGAGCCTGATCGGGCCGGAGAATGATTCGCTGGAGATGGAAGAGCTCATCCGAACCGCCTCCGCGGAGGGGCCTCTCCATACTAAGGTAAGCCTGGAGACGCTCGATGGTGTCCGGGACTTTCAGCTGTACTTCGCTGCGCACCACCAGGGGGACCAGCAGCGGGCAGAAGGGTACGCCATGCTCGTCGACGTCACCGAGCGCGAGCGGCGCGAGCAGGCGCTCCGGGAGCGCGAGCAGAAGGTGGGGGCGCTCTATACCGCCACCGAACGCCTCTTCCGGGCCAAACACAGAGAGGAGGTGGTAGAGCGGCTCGAAGGACTCGTGGACGAGACCTTCGGCGGTTCCTTCAGCACGGCGTACTTCCCGGAAGGCAACGGGTCCGTCCCGGCCCGCATGTCCTCCGGGGCAGACGTCTCAAAGGGGGGATTTCTCTCCAACGGCGCCAGCGTAGAGGCGGACGTAATCGAGGCGTGCCGTTCCGGCGAGACCGTCGTTACCGAGAATCTCCACGACGCCGATCTCCCGGTCGACGCCGATCACCTCCAGGGTGCCGCTTTCCTCCCCGTCGCGGAGCACGGCCTCCTGCTCGTCGGCCACGAGGAGGCGGACGGCCTGTCCTCGTTCGACCTTCGCCTCCTGGAAATTCTGTCGACGCATGCCTCCGCCGTGCTCGACCGTCTGGACCACGAGCACGATCTGCGCCGCAGCCAGCAGCAGTTCCGAGGGATTTTCGAGAATGCCGTGCACGGGATCGTGCTGATGGGGGCCGACGGGACAATTCTCAAGACGAATCCGGCTTTTCGGGGCATGCTGGACCTCGAGGCCGAGGATCTACGGGGCCGCACCTTCAGGAATTTCATGCGTTCCGCGGACCCCGAGACCAGCAGGCGTCTGTTCAGCGAACTCGTCGCGGGAGAGCGGGAGAGCTACGAGGTTGAACACCGGTTCACTCGCGACGACGAGCAAGGGTTCTGGGGCGCCCTCACCGTATCCCGGCACGCCGGGCCGGGCCCGATCGAGGCAATCGGGATGGTTGAGAACATCGACGACCGTCGGCGCCGGAACCAGGCGCTGAGGGAGGCAAAGGAGGAGGCCGAGAAGATGAACCGCCTCAAGTCGGCCTTCCTGGCAAACATGAGCCACGAGATTCGAACGCCCCTCACGTCTATTCTCGGCTTCGCGGAGGCCATCGGGGACGCCGTGTCCGACGACCCCAGCGATGCCGACGCCCCCATCGGAGAGTTCTCTCGGCTCATCGCCAAGAGCGGAACTCGCCTCCTTGAGACGCTCGACTCCGTGCTCGACCTGTCGAAGCTCGAAGCCGATTCTATGGACTTCTCCCCAACGGTGGTCGACCTCACCGACGAGGCCCGGGGCGTGGTCGACACGTTCGAGCAGCGGGCGGCGTCGGCAGGGGTGGCTCTTCAGACCGACCTTCCCGACACCGCCGTCCGGGCCTGCGTCGATCAGGGAGCGCTCCGGCGGGTCCAGCGCAACCTCATCAGCAATGCGCTGAAGTACACCGAGGAGGGCGGCCACGCCTGGGTCCGGGTCCGGCAGGCCGACGAGGCCGCGGTACTGGAGATCGAGGACACCGGGATCGGGATGGAGTCGGATCAGGTGGCCGACCTGTTCGATGCCTTCGCACAGGCGTCCACCGGCACCGACCGGTCGTACGAAGGCAGCGGTCTGGGCCTAGCCATCGTCGATCGGCTCGTCGACCGGATGAACGGCTCCATCGAGGTGGACACCGAGAAGGGCGTGGGCACGTGCTTCACCATACGGCTGCCTCAGGATGCCCGTGCCGCCGTGGAGGAGCCCAACGAATAGTGCGTACTGCGTAGTGCGTACTGCGTAAGGAGGCCGCAAACGATACGCAGCACGAAATACGCAATGCGAACTACGCAATACGAAATATGCCCTACGCCACCGCGGGCTCCCGCACGTTCCT
>NZ_JBDGQQ010000163.1:0-3927 GCF_042218895.1 Salinibacter sp.
TCCCAACCTCAGTCTTAGTCGGGTCACCAGTTCAACTTTTCGGGCGCACCTCGCGGGGAGACGGCGAGCCGGGTTCCAATAAAGGGTACGTCGAGCGCGCTGGCCATCGCCGAAGGAAATCAATGGATTGGGATGGGCACGAAGGAGGGCCGCATCGTCGTCTGGAAGATAAAGCGAGGCGGACAGCCGTCGGCTACGGACCAGGAGGCGACGCTGCCGACATTGTCTGGACGCATCCGCGTGCTTTCCGAAAAGGAGCCGGCGATCCCCTCGGACACGTCGGCTCGACTCGCCGTGTTGCCCTTTCGAAGCAGGGGCGATTCGACAAAAATCGCCGAGATCTGTAGCAGTGAGCTGGCCACCCAGCTGGCGAACGTGGAGCACCTGACACTTCTGGAACGGGAGCGCATCGAGGAGGTGCTCGACGAACTCAATCTCCAGGCGTCCAATCTCACCAAATCGGATGGAGCCCGGATTGGCCAACTGCTCAACGCCGATTACTTGGTTTTGGGAAGCCTCAATGCCGTTGGGACCACCTATCTTCTCAACGCACGGCTGCTCCGGGTTCAAACGTCTCAAATCACGGAGGGGCGCCGGGTCATCTGCGAAGAATGCAAGGGCAAAGACATCTTCGATGCGATTCATCTGTTGGGGACGACGATCGCGAAGTAGCAGACTCCCGAAAGGACGGTTTTTTCTCGTTGCCCGGGCGGGTTCCAGGCCGCCCTCGGTAGCTGAGACCTTGCCGCTCACAAACGGGGAAGTCCTAGCCACTACTCTTCTCGCGCTCTACTCACTTCTGTAAAAAAGGAGGCGAGAAAAACCTTTCGTCGGTCGTGCCGTTTCGGCTTTGTTCCGAATCAAGGGTCTGGTGTAATTTCCCAGCACGCGCTGCGTTTGTCACGATGGAACAGCCGTACGTCGAACAGGACGACACGGGATACCGAATCGTCGGAACCCGTGTCTCGCTTGAGTCGGTCGTGTATGCGTTTCGGGAGGGCTGCTCCCCGGAAACGATCGCCGGCGAATGCTTCCCCACGCTGACCCTGGAGCAGGTGTATGGCGCCATTGCCTACTACCTGGCCCACCGCACCGACATCGATGCGTATCTGGAGCGCGTCGAGGCGACGCGTGAGGAAGAGCGTACGGCCCACGCGGATCCAGACTTCGCGCGCAAGATGAAGCGAGCGCGGAAGCAGCGTCGCGCACAAGACGTATGAAGGTACGCTTCCAGGCCGACGCCGATTTCAACCACATCAACCGCAGGGCGCTCGTGCGGAGAGAACCCGCGGTCGACTTCCAAACGGTCCCTGCCGCCGAGCTGGAGGGTCTGGAAGATCCTGAGGTGTTGGTCATTGCGGCACAAGAAGATCGGGTGCTGGTGTCGCACGATGTAAAAACGATGCCTCGGCATTTCGCCGATTTTGTAGGCCATTCGCAGCGTCCCGGCGTCATTATAGTATTGAGTGAGCGCGAGAGAGCAGTTGCCCCGAAGGGGTACTCTCTGAGAAAACTCTCGGATTTATCCGGGAGATACACGGACTTTCTCGTCAGCCACAACGAAACAAATTAGTTGCCTAACGATGTAATTTAATGTCATACCGATAACCAAAGTATGACACAGTTTGCTTTTGAGTATCTCATGCCGCCCGGGCTGACGGGAGCATAGCACGCAGAAATTTCTGCGTATGGTGCTAATGTCTGCGGAGGATACGTAAGACTTCGGTCTACCTCTGCTTTTGAGCATGTAAATGATCGAAGCTGGTCCATCGAAACAGAAAGTCTTTTCCGTGAGGAAGAATCCCCTCGATTCATCGAGGGGAGAAGTCAAGGTGTTCAGTTTTCTCAGCAGATAGTCTGACCTTCAGGGGCGCGATAGCAACGACTCTCCTGCTCCGGGAAGATGTCCCTTGCGAGATCATCGGACCGAGCGCCGACTGTTGCTGTCCGGTAGTCAATACAGAGGTACTACGAGGACGCACTCTTTTGTATATATCTATGTATGCATTGAATGAGACTTCCCCCCGGCGGGGCCTTCCCAATTCCTCCATACATATTGTGTACCGATTATTGGTATTTTTTAGGCCTGGATAATAGTTCTACTCGCGCGAGGTCGCGCGCGGGCGAAGCTGACTTCGAGTGCCGCCGGCCGGGAATCCCGGTCCTGAACATGGAAATCCTGAACGCGGAAAAGCGACACAAAGAGCCCGACCGATCGTCGCCCCTGGAGCGCTCATCGATCTTCGATCCAACCGACCCATGGGGGCTGCATCCCCTCGAACACGCAGTACTTCAACGGTGGGGGCGGGGGTCTATTAACGTCCGAGTGATGCATTTTCGCCCGGAGGGACGCCCAGGCGTCGGGCCGGATCTGTCGGAGGACCCGCGGCCGGCGTCCCCGGCGCACGTGCCACCGGCCCCTATGCTGGCGAACTGCTCGGGAGGGCCGGAATGTCGTTAATGACAGAAATGACACTTTCGGCACCGGCAATGCCCTCCAGTTCCGGGCTCAGCTTGGCCCACCGTCCGCGCTTCGGCTTCGTGAGCAAGCCGGCCTCGCGCCAATCCTTGAGCCACCGCTGCACGTTGCGCTCGCTCGCGCCGACTTGTGAGGCGAGCCCCTTCGCCTCCGCCGTCGAGAACGTGCTTTTCGGGAGGGCGTCTAGATACGTTCGCTTCCGCTCGGTGAGACTCGCCCGGACGCTCGTCTCTTCTCGAAAGCGGGTCTCGACCCGGACGGCGTGGAGGAGGTAGGTCAGGGCCAGACGAAGGCCCGCTTCCATGTCTTCGGCCCCCAGCTCGACCGGTTCGGTCGGCGCCGGAGGAATGCCGGACGCTGCGAGCCGAATTCCCCGAAGGACCACGGCGATTTTGACCGCTTGAAGCCCCGCCCGGGTGAGGGAGGCCTGGAGGGACCGGCCCACGTTCTCGTCATTGCGCCACTTTTCCGTGAGCGAATGGAACGCCCGGTCGTGCGCCTGCTGTAGCGCCTCCGGCACTGTAACCCGAAGCGGCTCCCCTCGCGCTTGCAGCCGGCGGTACCCGACCTGAAAATCCTCCGCGGCGTCCCGGAGACACTGCTCGAGGCCCGCGCCGCTCTCGCCGAACTGAGTGCTCCATTCAAACTCCCGGTTGAACCGGTAGAAGAGAAACCGGCTGAACAGCCCGTCGCTCGTCCCGGAGATAACGCCGTCGAATGTCGCTGGCGTGCCGGCCAGCGCGATCGAGGGGGCCGGATGGGAAATGGTCACCGTTCCCGTCGAGGACCGGCTCATCTTGATGGTCTCGTTTTGAAATCCCTTCAGAAGCACGTCGGTAAACGTGCCCCACGAGCTCTCGAGGGCCTGGCTCAGCGTGCGGAATTCGGTTTCAAAAATGACTCCGTGGGGGCTGTCTGCGAGGCCTTCTTTTAGGGCAGCGGCGCTGCTGTCCGCAGCGAGGAAGAGGCGCTGGCGGGTCGGGCCCCGGTCGCCGGGCCGCCCGTCCCGGGAGGTGTCGTCTTCAGGGGCCTCCGTCGCCAGCGGGGCCTCCGCCGCAGGGCCGCCGGCGCTCAACTCCTCGCGGAGCGGTGTGCCGTATCTGCGGACGTGGCGGAGCGCACTTTTTCCGGACGCGGGCGGGGCGACCACCGCGCTGTAGAGATTGGGGCTCAGGTCGTTGCCCCCGTAGCGGAATCGGACGTTTGGGAGCGCGCCGGCCCACATCGGGAGGGCGCCGGTGAGGAAGACATCCCGCTTTCGGCGGTCGCCGATGCGGCGGGCCGGCTTTTCGAGAAGCTCCGGCAGAAGCTTCAGCGTGCGCTCGGGGAGGTACCCCTGACGGAGCCCCTCCGGATCGCCGGAGCCGCCGGGGTCACCGGTGGGGCCGGAGCCCTCGGTCGCGCCGCCCGCTGGGACCGCCGTGTCATCGTTGTCAGCCGTGTCATCG
>NZ_JBDGQQ010000163.1:4027-11750 GCF_042218895.1 Salinibacter sp.
GCCGTGTCATCGTTGTCAGCCGTGTCATCGGCATCGTCGGTCTCACGTCCGTCACCGCCGACTTCACCTCCGTTTCCCGCTCCGTCACCGGTGTCATCTCTGTCATTGGCGTCATGAGCAGCGTCAGTACCACGAGCAGTATCCGTGTCATCGGCGGCGTTTGTGCCACCCTCGTCATTGTCGGTGTCATTTGCGTCGGCGCTGTCGCCGGCAGGCGCGTCCTCTTTTGGTGCGGCGGCCTCGGTCCCGCCCCCTCCGTCATCGGCACTCTTGGGTGCGGTCTCCTCGCCGGTCTCGGTGGCCGAGTCGAGATCGGGAAATGGAGGCAGGCCGTCAAATGAGGTTCTCGCCTTCAGGTCGTCGAAAGAAAATCGGTCTCCAATGGAAGTCGCCATACTGAATGGGGAGTTCTGTGAAAAGAAGTTGAACTGGCCGGGCAAATCCGCCCTCTGGCGGCGCTTGCCCGCCGTCTACAACCAAGATCGGGGTTGCTGAGGACTTTTTTGTTTAGCGTCCCCTCGCTGCCGGGTGAACACGCCGGCCGGTGAAAGCACCGGTCAACAATCCTCGCCCACGTCCACAAGAAAGAGCGGGAATGCCCCGGGGCCGTGGGGCTCAACTAGGGGACGCTACACGGACGCCACATCTCCGTCTGGGCACCGTCTGCACCCGGTGCGGAGGCCTACGTGGAAAGCCGAGTTGGGACGCGAACGGGCCGTCTTGGTCCCTGAGCCGTTGTGCCCCCGCGCCTCACTCCCTGTGCTTGTAGCGCGCGTTGGCACGGCCGGAGGGGGAAGAGTCGTAGAGAAAATATCGTCGCCTCTCCTCCACCATTGTCATGGCCGGGGCCGGATGCGTCGCGGATTGCCCCGGCGCTCCGGCCTCCGCGCCGGACACTCTCTCTCGCTGGAGTTCTCCCTCCTCGGAGTTCTCCTCATTGGAGTTCTCTCTCACTGGATTTTTCCCAACGACCCGTTTGCCACATGAACACGCTAGGCGAAAACGACGACTCCTCCAACACTGGCTCCTCCGACACCGACCCCTCCACCCATGGCGCCCCGAACACCGACTCCTCGAACACCGACTCCTCCGGCAAAAGCGCTCCGGGCAAGGGCGAAAAACCGGGCGAGGGCCAGCCCCCAGCCGGCCCAGACGGTCCTCCCCCGGCTGAGAAATCTCCCGAGTCCGAGAAACCCCTGACCGCCGAGGAGTGGGCCCGGCTCCGCGCTCCGTTCTCCTGGAACGCCTACATTGTCGACCACCGGGCGATCGGCCACGCGCCCAGACACCTCGGCGGCCGGGCGGAGGGGGACGACCGGCACCCGGCCGTCGTCGACCTGCGGCTCCGCCCGGAGGCGATTCGCGATCGGCTCGACCGGGTCCTCGGCCCAGAGCGCTGGTCCTACCGCCTAGAGGTCGGCCCGCAGGCCGGCGGCCACTACTCGCTGCTCTGCCACCTGCAGGTCGGACCTGCCCGCCGCACTGGCCCTGGAGCCGGCTCGACGATGAGGACGGCCCGGCGGATTGCGCTGGCCGGCGCGGCGCTGGCCTTCGGAATCGGGGCCTCCGGGCGGAGCGCCGGGCCGATAGAAGCTGAGATAGAACTCCGGAACGAGGTGCCCGATCGGGTGCTAGAGGCCCTCGAGCAAGAGACGGAGCCCTCCCGGTGGACCCCCGACGAGGCGTAGGAGGCGAGCCGCCCCGGCGAAGGCGTGCCCTACGTTGGGGCCTGCCCTGAGTCGGCGAAGGGCTTCGGTGGGGACTCCTGGCCGACAGGCCACTTAGCACAGGGGGGGAGTTCCCCCGTGAGGGAGAGCCGCTCCGCAAAGGCCCCGCCCGGGCCCGAGAGGGAGGTCCGGCAGGAGGGACCCAGCCGAAAGGCCGGTGGTTCTTTTTTTGCCTGCCGCGTCGCCTGCCCTCGCCGCCGCGTTGCCGGGCAGTCTATGGGGCCGGGCAACCCCTTGCCGAGCTGAGTTGTCTCGGTGCCGCTAGACAGAATTGAAGTCGGCCCCGCGCCGGGACTTTTGTGCCGGTTGTCAGGGTCTTGCCCGCTTGCGGAAAATCTATAAATCTAGTAGACTTTTCGGGCTATAGGGCCGTATATGGCCCCAGTGGTGAAAAGTGTTGCACCACCAAGATTGTCGTTTTCGGCTGTGGTTCTGTTTCGGTCAGAGTGCCCTCTGCAGCCTCACCGGCCGCGTCCATTGGTTATCCGCCGGTTGTCTCCAGCGGTGCCCTCGAGCAGCTGTCGAGGGTCCTGCTGGCTCCTGAGGCCTCCCGCGGGGCCTTGATATTTTGGTAGCATGTCAACACTGTGAGACGGTCCCGTGATCAGATTGGGACCGAATCGGGGAACCATCCGGCCCACCGCTTCGAGTCGTGGCGGTAGATCTGGTGCCACTGAAGCAAGTTCTCAGCTCCGGATCGAGTCCACTGTCCCCCGTTCTCGAACCGGCGATTGAGCTCGCGTATCTCCCGCTCGACAGGGGCGGTTGTCTCGACCGTAAAGCTAGCAGATGGCGACGGATCCGATCGGGAATACACCCCGACCTGTGGGGCGGCTCGCTCGACGTGACCAGCCGCTTGGGGAGCCTCTTGTCGGCGGACTGCTGCCCATCGGGTGAGCACTGTTCGTGCCGCGACGGGATTGGCGTAGTCCGTGTAGACAAGCTCACGCACCTCGCCGGTGAGCTGTTGGTTTCGATCCCCGCTCACGTCGTCGTTGTAAAGCAGATATCGCACCGAGCGAGGCAGGTGCCACCGGCAGCGCCCACACCGATCGGCAACGTCGGAGACGTCCATCTGCCCGTCGGTCACGAGCGTCGAAACGGAGACCTTGCTCAGCGCCTCGCGCAGCCGCGTCTCCGAGCCAGCTCGCCCGGCGACCGGCTGCCGCTTCAAGGCCGGGCGGCCGCCGGGCCCTCCAGCCTTGTCGGGCTCGACCACGTGAGCGATCGAGAGGCTGTGCTGGGCGTCTTCCTCGCGAGCAGGAATGCGCGTAGCATCGGCCACGCAGGTCTTCTCAGGGGCCCTGACCGCCTCTGCATCGGCGTCGAGCGGCACTTGCTCTTCAGAGTCCTCCTCAGTGGCCTCCAGCGGACCCTCGTTGACGATTCGCCAAAGGGTGCGCTCCGATGGAGACTCCATGAAGCTGTCGCTTGAGGCTTCCGCGCCCCGCCGGTAGCTGGTCTCCAACGTGGCCTCGATCGGGCGCCGAAGGGCCTCTTGTCCGTAACGGCCTCGCTTGGGAGCTCCCGCCGAATAGGGCACGTACGAGCGACCGCACTGCCGGCACTCCAGATATGGACGCTCGACCTTGACGGCCCCAAGGCGAGGAACCTCCACAGTCCTCGGGCGAGTGCCCTTGCGGTAGGCCGCTCCGGATCCGCATCGCGGACACTCCGCCTCGCAGCCCTCTCCGAAGCGGTTGCCCGCCGCTCCCCGAGGGCCAAGCTCCCTGCGCAGGCGGTCGGTGAGCTTCGCCTTAGCGACCTTGCCTACAAGCATTCGGGCTAATTCCACGAGCTGGTCAGCCAGATCGTACACGTTGGCCGGCGCCTCGCTTGAGATCTGCATCCGAACATCGAAGCAGTCGTGGTGTAGTGTAATCTGCGGCATCGTCGTCAGCGTGTCGGTCTGTGATTGGTGTCACTCCCGACAGGAAGCGGCGATGCCGCGTTTTGTTTGCGGCACTCCACGTCCTGTCTGAAAGAGGGGCTTCTCACAGGACCGACATGCTACCGATATTTTGAGCCTGTAGCCGTGGGGCTGTAGCCCCGAGTCTGTAACCTAAAGCCTGCAGCCTTCCGCGTCCCTGCCTCGCCGGGACGCGCCGTCTCGCCGAGGCCGTTGGTTCTCCATGGGTTTCCCCGCCGGTTCTGACCTGAAGGAGTTCTGCTCTAAGGGACCGCTGCTCCAGCTAGAACGGAGTGTCGCAGGTTGGCCGTTCCTGCTGGAGGACGTAGGCCCTCCTTGTAGGACCTAGCCGTGCGAACGCGGTATCCAGAGCACCGATTGCTCGGCTCACGGACGGATTCCTTACAGCATGTCCTGTTGCATGCCGCTTCGTCCCGTAGGACGACCCGCACTGTCATCTCAGCGTGCAGCTCTGTGTAGAAGAAAAACGTCTGAGCTTGAAATTTCTCAGCTCACAGTGAACATCGACGTACCAGCCGTCGGGGCTCGGGACACATTGATCCGTCCTGAATCTTCCCACGGGCAGAGACAACGAAGCCTCCATGGGTCCGCCGGTACATACCGAAAGGAGACGGAAGGGAACGCCCTCTGGGTATTCCAACTGTCCACGACAGGGTTGTACAGGAAGCGTTGCGGATGGTCCTAGAACCGATATATGAGGAGGACTTTTCCGATGACCCGTTTGGATTTCGCCTCAACCGTAGTACGCATGACGCGATCACGTCGGTATACCAACGGTTGTCGCCTGCACAACCTAGCTAACCCGGTGTTCGGGTTTTCGGCATGAGGAAACAGACTGGAGGGGCCCGAATCTCTGGATTATCCCAGTAAACTCCAGAGAATCAGGCCTTTACTCCAGTCATGAGCTTCGGTCGCTTCATCGTCGAGGTGTTCTGTCTCACCGATGAGATGCTTACCGACTTCAAACGGCAGCTCAGGGAAGAAGGACGCCCTCTCCGTGCCCGAGGCCACGATCCAACAGTCGACGACAGCGTCGTCCTCACCTGCGATCCTGTAGGAGAGTTTCTCCAGAAAAACACCGATTCGGCGATATTCACCTACTTTCGGCGGCACCATGAGGATCTCTTTCCCGATCTACAGAAAATCCACCGGAGCGCCTCCCATTCGCCAATCGGCGAACCTGTGGGCGGTAAAGGCTATGCTTCACAGGCGGCTTCTCCGGCGTCTCTGGCGAAGCCCCCGCGCCTGGGTAGATCCGCGCCTCTCGGCCGTAGACAGTTTCCCAATGCCGGTCTGCCGGTTTATTCGGGCCTCGCAATGCAGGGTCTTTCAGGCGGAAGCCGCCTATGGATTCGACGAGACCACCAAACAAACGAAGCAAAAGATTTCGAGGACACGTCGAAGTCGCTTGGCCAGGTGTGATTACAAGTGTTTCAGTAGCCCCCGTGGGCGAGCATGACGCGACTGTCGCGCCAGAGGTGCTCGAAGGCGGCCCCGAGCGGGGCCTCCTGCGGTCCTTGGAGACAAAAACTACTGGAACCCTGGACGCCAATCTTGACGACGCGATCCGATTGGAAGCCCCTTCTCGGAAGTCCAACAGTTCAGGATGGCCTCCCCTGCCTGAAGGGCGTCGCCGACGAGTCGAAACAGCGATCAGCCAGCTTTGTCACCGTTACGGAGCCAAGCAGGTGTATGCGAGGGATCGATGGCATCTGACGAACCGATGGATGCGGAAAATCTGCAGCCACACGATCGGTGTCATGCTCTGTCAGCGGGAAGGCCTCTCGTCCCTCAGCTTCAGCAACCTGATTGAGGACTAAAAACTTGCACACCGGGTTAGCTAGTGGTACAGGTCGGCAGAGACGCGGAACGAGGTTTGTCTCAGATTCCGTACTGCCCGAACCGGATCAATGAGGCCCTTTTGGGCGACCGCTCCGAGGATACTGACCGTTCCAGTAACCTTGCGGCCGTGCGTTCTTGCAACGGTGCGTCCGGCTCGCTCATCGATAAGACAAAGAAAGACCTGCTTCTCCTGTACTGACAACCGGGTAGCCTCGCGCTCACCCGGGTCAAGAACCTGCAGATCTCCTCGCTTTTCTTTACCGGAGGCAGAGCCCCTCGTCTGGTCAATCCGGGAGGACGGCATCGACCTGCTGGAGCTCCTTTCCAAGAACGCTTCCCCTGAGCCTACCTGCTCCTCGTTGGGCGATCGGAGCCGATGAGCTGGAATAACACCTCAGAGCCATCGGGCAGGCCGGATCCTGAAGACACGACCCAGGCACTCCGAGAAAAGGTGTGGGATCTCTTCTTCACGCCTGTCCAAAGCCGCGATCAATTCACTGAAATCGAGATCGCGCGCCAGCAGAACTCGCTTTCCGGCTTGGGCGCATTTCAGACAAAAAGAAGCGATCCCCCCAACCAATCTGCTCACCCCTCTCCTCCCGTGCCGCCACGCTCTTCACGCCCTACCGCGCGCCGAAGCCGCTCAGGATCGTCTTGACCGTCAGGTAGGTGATGAGCAGATCCAGCGTGACCGACTGGTGCTTGACGTAGTACAGGTCGTGCTCCAGCTTGCGCCGTGTTTCCTCCTCGTCGGCCGCGTAGCCCTGGAGCACCTGCGCCCAACCGGTAATGCCCGGGCGAACGAGGTGGCGGTACTCGTAGAGAGTCATGTCGTCGGTAAACTCTTGGGCGAGCCCCACCTGCTCGGGCCGCGGGCCGATCAGGCTCATCTCCCCTTTCAGCACGTTCCAGAACTGGGGCAGCTCGTCGATGCGGAATTTACGAATGAACCGGCCCACTGTCGTGACCCGGTCGTCGTCTTCCTCCGCAAACACGCTGCCGTCCTCCCCGGGATTGCCCACCTGCATGCTGCGGAACTTGGCCATCTGGAAGGGGTCTCCGTCCCGGCCAATGCGCTCCTGCCAGAACAAAACCGGGCCCTTCGACTCCAGCCGAATGGCACAGGCAGTCAGGCCTACAATCGGAAGCGTAATCGGGAGGCTCAGACCGATGAGCAGCAGATCCATCGCCCGCCGGACGTACGGGTAGTACCGGCGCTTCCGGACGTCGACGCTTTCCTTGCACGAGGCGCCGAGGAGGACGCGGGCCGTGAGCAGCTCGTAGATGTAGCCCGCGTGGTAGGTGGGCACCCCCTTCATGCTGTGATCCGCCCAAAACGCCTCGTAGTCGGAAAGCGATTCGTGAAGGTCGGCGACGATGCCGTCGAGGGCCCCGCGGGACCAGCCGGTTTCTTTCTCTGCAGACACGCCGGGGATTGCGAGCAAGCGGTCCGTCACGCCGCCCGGGAGGACCAGCAGGCGAGACTTTCGGTATCGGTGGAGGAATTTATCGGCCAGGTACCAGCCCACGGATCCCACGGTGGCAAAGAGCGCCAGGGTGTTGATGGGCGAGCCGGGCATGGCGGCAAAGAGTCCGCCCGCCGGCACCAGTGTGACGCTTACGCTCACGAGCGCCGCCTCGAACTGATTGAGAAACGGGTACCGCTCAAACTTCGAACTGAGCACCCAGGCCCCTACGTAGGCCGCGGCGAGGAGCGCCATCACCGGCCAGGCCTGCTGGAAGAGCCCGGCGGAAAACTCGCCTTCGAGCCAGAAGACGATCGCCCCGACGATGACGGGAAGGGCCGCCGCGTGCAGGAGCTTAGACCAGATCTTCCGGGTCCGAATGATTTTGCCCGGAGGAAGCGCCGCGGAGAGGCAGATCGGATCGGACGGGGAGGACGCCTCCGCTGGCGGCTCCTCGAATTCGGGCACCTCGGAGGTCTTCTTCCAAGCCGTCGGTGACGAAATGATTTCCATAGGTAGGATGCCGCTTGACGAGCGGAGCGGAGAACGGAAGAGATGGATGTCCCAGACGGGCGTCAAGATGAACATTGTCCGCTAGAAGCGCAACTTCGCCGGAGCGACCCTGACTTCCGACATAGAGCCGTTGATCTGATCTGGCAGGGTTCTCTCCGAGGCAAACGTTGCGGACAAAAAATCTTCCTTAATTTCCACGCACTCGGTCCCAAACCCTCGTCTTTCAGACGAGCCGCTTTAGCTAT